>JAGCRJ010000191.1 GCA_017964745.1 Lachnospiraceae bacterium | reverse complement strand
TCGGTAGCAACATCGAGGGTTGCTCTCATCTTGGTATTGATGGTCTCACGGGAGGTAAGGGTCTCATCAAGTTCGAGGTCACCGATGATGTTACGAAGGGTCGTTGCGGTGAGGTTCTCGATTGCCTTCATGGGATTCTCTACGCCGTATGCATAGAGCTTGGGATCGGTGATCTGGTAGAAGACAACGGTATCGATACGCATCGTAACGTTATCCTTGGTAATAACGGGCTGGGGAGGGAAATCCGCAACCTGTTCCTTGAGGTTGACTCTTCTTGCAACCTTATCGAAGAAGGGCAGCTTGAGGTGAAGACCTACAGACCATGTGGACTGGTAAGCTCCGAGTCTTTCAACGATGTAAGCATTGGCCTGGGGTACGACCTTGATGCAGCTGACAAGTACTCCCAGAAATAAAACAACAAGAATTCCAACTAAAACCGGCATATTATTTCTCCTTTGCAAAAAATATTATTAGTTTCAGTCATCCTGATCTTCGATCATTTCAGGATTAAGCATTGCATCCGACTCTTCAAGCTTGATGACTTCTTTGAGGGATTCATCAAGATCCACGATAAGCTTTACACCTTCGATCTTCTTGATGACAACAACGGCGTTCTTCGGTATGACCACGCCATCATTTTCGGTCCTCGCACTCCAGTCGAGTCCCGAAACGGTAACCTCTCCGATCTCCTTGAGATTATCAATCTCGGAAGTGACGATCGCACGTTTTCCGACAAGGCTCTCGGCATTGGATTTGAACTTGCCGACATTTAAGAATTTGACCGCTATGGGCTTGGTGAATACGAGGAGCAAAACACTCACGACCACAAAAACCACAAGCTGAACCCAGAAATAGGGAACAAAGAGTGAACAGATCGCGGCTACAAGCGCACCGGCCGCAAACCATATGCTGGTAAGACCCATGGTCAGCAGTTCGACTACAGCGCAGGCCGCTACGATCACAAGCCAGAATATAAACTGTGTGTTCATAGTCATTCCTCCTAAACAAAAATCAGATATATTTTACCATATTTCTACAAATATATGTTGAATGAAATAAAAAATGCCCTCCTTCCCGGTCACCCGGGAAAGAGGGTGTGTTTTGCGTGATAAGATCAGCGGACAGCCTTAATAGAAAATATGATGTCCGATCGCAATGCCAGTGTGCGCACCGTTGTTGGTACGGAAGTGTGTGAACGCTCCGACATTCGAGGTACCGTTCAGCGCTTCCTGCGCCGCCTGGATGCAGCTCGGTCTGATGTTTCCGGAATTGTAGACCTGGTTGAGTCTTCCGGTCATTGCGGGAGTAAACTGTCCCGATGCATAGATGACACCGTGGATGGTGTTGGGGTATGCAGCGGAACGGACTCTGTTCATAACTACGGCTCCGACCGCAACCTGACCTTCGTAAGGCTCTCCGCCCGCTTCGCACTGGATGAGCGCAGCAAGCAAAAGGAGATCGTCGGCATCGGTCATATATGCTCCGTAGTTCTGGTGTCTTCTTGCCTCGGCTTCCGCAGCTTCCCTTGCCCTTATCTGTGACATGGTCTCTCCTGCGTCAACCTCGAAATTGATATCTACATACTCGGCGGAGACATAGCCGTCCCACTCGCCGTAGTCCACATATATCCAGTCGGGATCCGACTGATCCACGACTTCCATGATCTCATTTTCGGGAACTATCGCAAGAACCTCACTGTCGAGTGATGCCTCGGTATGGAGCCTGAGCGATCTGGTGTTGACTACCGCAAGGGTCATTCCGACATCGGATGCCATCTCCTTAGCCTCATCACCGAAAAGGAGATAGGAATTCTCGACCCATCCCACAAGCTCGCCCGACTGAATGAGTGACCACTCCTCACCCTCTTCGATAAGGGTTCCGCCGCAGTCCTTGTAGAGCACACCCATCTTCTCGGAATCAACCGTAGCTTCGCTTCTTACATTTACATAGTTCCTGATGTCGACCATGACAAGGTCGTTCATATCGAACTCATCGGGGAAAACAATACCGAGCTCCGCGATGGTGTTGTCGATCACCTGGGATGCGTTGTAGGAATTGAGCACACCCGAAGCGCCGCCCCTCGCATCTTCCAGAGGGCTCGCACACACATCAAAAGAAGCCTTCCCGGAAAAGAGGACGGTTACAAAAAGCAGTGATGAAATTATGGACTTGGAAAGATTTCTTCTGCTCATACTTTCATGCCGAATTATTACGGAATTGTTACGGCGAAGGTATGATAGCAAAATAGAATATTTATGTCAAACTGAAGGTCCTAAGAGGGGGCAAACCCTCCGGAACCCGCGTAGATATTACGATTCCCTTGTGTCCGGCGGTCTCTTTTATGTATGAAAACGCCTTTTTTCGCGTATTTTCGTCCATTCCGAGGAAGGGCTCGTCCAGGATAAGTATGTCGGAGGGCACCGAGCATGCCCTGACAATGGCTGTAATGCGGCGTTTTACGGGATCCAGCTCACTTACGGGAATATTTATTGACTCTTTGTCAAGGAATTTCTCGAGTTCTTCCGCTGCTACGGCGGGTGAAGTTTCGGGTCTTATGACCGCAACATTTTCCGCAGCGGTGAGATTTTCGATGAGTCTGTCCTCCTGGAAAACCACTCCTGCATTGACCCTGTCATATTTGTAATCGCCGAGGAGCCTTACCCTTCCGGAGGTAGGATTCAGTATTCCAATTATTATGGAAATAAGAGCGCTCTTTCCGGAACCCGCAGGTCCGGTGAGCAGCCAGGTATCATCCGAGGAGATCTCCCATGAGATATCTTTGAGGACATCTTTTCCGTCAATCTGCAGGCAGACATTTTCGACTTCAATGGTCATGACTGTCCTCCCTTCTTTCTTAAAAGGGCGGGAAGGATTATGTACTTAAAGATCCTGAGCTTCGGCATATGGAAAACCTTGGCCATCTCAAGAAGCTGCTTATCTTCCTTAGTCATTACTTCTCTGCCTCCTTGCTTCATATGAAAGGATGGATGCCGATACCGCGGCGTTCAGACTCTCGGTTTTACCGCTCATCGGTATGAAAATTCCTTTTGACGCTTTGTCAATAACATCTTTGGATAATCCGTTCCCTTCATTTCCTATAAGAAGGGCACAGGGAGCTGTCAGATCACACTTATCATAGCTTTCCGCGGCATCGAGTCTTGCGGCATAGCATGTTATTCCTTTTTCCTCGAGACGTTGAATACATCCGGAGAGATCATCTTCTATCACAAAATGAACCCTGAAGATCGCACCCATCGACGAACGGACCACCTTGGGGCTTAATGGATCGGCGCATCCGGGAGTAAGGACTATTCCGCTTACGCCTGCTGCCTCCGCCGTCCGAAAAACCGTTCCGACATTTCCCGGATCCTGGATATCCTCAAGGACCAGAACAAGGGGCACGTCTTTTCCGCACACATCCTCTTCCGAAAAGGAAGGAGCATCAAGCACCGCCAGCATACCCTGCGGAGTCTTCATCGTGGAGATCTTTTCAAAGATATGATCCGGAAGCTTTATGACATCGTCCGCTTCAAGTGATCCGGAAAGATTTTCAAAAGCTTCGAGGAGCTTTCCTTTTTCCTTTTGCAGACTTAAAAGACAGCTATCAGAAACAAAGAGCCTTCTTACGGATGAAGAAGGCGCTTCGGTAACAAGCTTGGTCCCTTCCGCAACAAATACTCCGTCCTCTTTTCTGGCGGATGCCTTGGTCGCGTACCGGACAGTTGCTTTGATTATTTCATTGGAAGCTGAAGTGATCTCTCTCATATCAGAGCTTGGCGGACTTTTCAGCAACTGCCTTGGCAGCGTCGATAACTGCGGCCCTGAAGCCCTTCTCTTCAAGGACTCTCACACCCTCGATGGTGGTTCCGCCGGGTGAGCATACCATATCCTTGAGATCTCCGGGATGACGTCCGGTCTCGAGCATGAGCTTTGCACTTCCGAGTACGGTCTGAGCCGCGAACATATATGCCTGGCTTCTGGGCATTCCCGCTTCAACCACGGAATCGGCCAGAGCCTCGATGAACATGAATACAAATGCGGGTGATGAACCGCTTGCTGCAACAACCGCATCCATGA
>JAGCRJ010000190.1 GCA_017964745.1 Lachnospiraceae bacterium | reverse complement strand
TAAGCTCCGCAGCCTATTGCATATGTCTTTGAATCCTTATCCCAGACCGCAAATGAATCTGTCAGGCAGGGAATCTCGGTCAGTTCTCCGCTTTCCAGGTCGATAAGATATGCTGTTGTTTCCGTATCATAATAACCGCGCGGGTTGGCGACAAATACTGCTTTCTTACAATCGGGAGAAACCGATAATTTTCCGATACCGTAATTGATCGAGTTATCGTCATTGAGCTCTATCCTTTCGGATGTATGGGTTTCGCAATCATAAATATACATTCCGCCCGGCAGATAATCATCTCCCATCGTCCCCATGACTATCTTATCATCAACGCAGCATTCAACTATCGATCTGCAGTAAGGCACTCCTTCGACACGGCTTATGCTGCCGTCGGATATATCCACCATAAACAATTTATCACCTGTACGGTCTTCTCCGGATATTATGCCTCTGTTAATAAGATACAGCATTCCGTCCTGCGCAGTGCATACAAGTCTTACGGCCGTATAACTGCTTCCGTCTATCACCGTCTTCCAATCGATCTTTCCGGTGGATGAATCATAACAGTACAGGTTCATATTACTTCCAAAAAACAGAACCTTGTCTTCGTGACAGAGCGCAGACTGAATGGTTTCACCCGCCTCTACGCCGTCAATTCCTATATAATTCTGGTCATAATATGTACTGACATACTCTATGATTCCGTTCTGATCCGAATATTTTACCAGAAAATGATTGTCATTTTCCTCTTCGGAAAAGAATGCGTTCGATTCTGAGATCCCGGAGGAAAAATATGAATAAGAGATCATAAATTGCTTTTCCGAATCCAGAGTGGCGTATATATACTTTCCTGTCTTGAGCACAACAGCAATTCCGGCATTGTCGCCTACCATATATGAGGTGACAGCCTCCCCCGTCATCTCATTATCGGCCAGCAGCTTACCGTCCTTTGTGCTGTAAAAATATAATTTATTGGAAAAAATGATACCGACAGCGGGATATACTTCGCCTGAAAACGTGTAATCACAGAAAATGATATTTGTGTTTCCTTCCGCCAGAGTATACGGTATATCAACTTCCCATTCTTCCTTACCCGTGTGCGGGTCAAATTTGGACAGCGTACGGACATCCCTGACCATCATTTCCATATCGCCCATGACAAAGTTCATGTTATCCGTTGCTTCTTTCTGATAGGAAACAAACAGTTCATTATCCTCCGAGAACCTCATAAAAGATACGTCAGAGATACTTTCCGCCATGCAAATATACTCATCCGCATCCCTGTCATATACATATAAATTCTGGTCATTGTAATTTTCTCCGATTGAAAGAGCGATCAGTCTTCCGTCGCGGGATGCTTTCACTTCGTATATGGTAAACAAATCAGCCCAGGAGGAGTCACTCTCCGAAAAAGTTCCCTGCACATCCAGATCAAGTTTGATCGATCCGGTCTGCGTATCCAGGATCATAAGATGGCCCGATCCCGTATACATTACTTCCTCACCGTCCGTGATCGTCCATACTGACTTTCCCGTGTAATAGGAATAATACATGGAATCAAGGTCCACACTCCACAACACGTCTTCATACGTATTATCATACGCAACCAGTTTTTCCCGATAGTTGATTATAAGAACTCCGTCCCTGTCTAAGGCAAAATCATTTGTCACATTGCCGTCACGGGGAATGACCCTGTAAACTTCATGATCCTTCGTATTCCATATTGTAATGTCACCGCGTGCATCCATTGCAACGATCTTGGATGTATCCTGTGTTATGAGAAATTTATCGATCTCATAGGAAGTACTGTATTGCCAGATAGGAAGCATGCTGAAGGCTCCGGGTGTATAGTAACAGCTAAGTGAATTGGTAAGTGCATATTCCGCTCTGGTGGTTACAGGCCTGTCGTTACCTTCGGAAGGAAGTGCGGCAAGTGCAAGAAGGACCGCACTGACCCTGTCGTTGTTCTCAAGATACTGTCCCGATATTGTAGCAAGAAACTCCGACTGATTCTTAAGAGCTTCCTGATAATTGGCCTGTGCGGTCTCATAATTGGTCTGGGCAAGCATATAATTGTCCTGGGCAAGCTGATAGTTCTGCTGAGCCAGGTCATAATTCATTCTGATCTGCATAAGGCTCCATACAAGGTATGCCATGATGCAGAGACCCGCACATGTGGAT
>JAGCRJ010000189.1 GCA_017964745.1 Lachnospiraceae bacterium | reverse complement strand
TCCCATCTTCGGACTTCTTGCCAAGACCGGAGGCATCGAGGAGAAGATGATGTACAACACCTACAACATGGGACTCGGAATGGTCCTTGCACTCGATCCCGCAGATGCCGCTAAGGCAGTCGAGATCTTAAACGGTGCCGGAGAGAAGGCATATGTCGTAGGAAAGTGCGTTGCAGGTGAAAAGGGAGTAACCTTATGCTGAAAATTGTCGTCTGTGTAAGCGGAGGCGGAACAAATCTCCAGGCAATTATCGATGGCATAGCAAACGGCACGATAACAAATACGGAGATTGTCAGTGTCATCAGCAACAATCACGGAGTAAAGAGTCTCGAAAGAGCAGCGGCCGCAGGCATTCCCGCATTCACGATCTGCCCGAAGGATTTTCCCGAAAGAGCAGATTTCCACAAGGCATTTCTTGATAAGCTTGCTGAACTCGGACCGGACCTCATCGTTCTGGCCGGATTCCTTGTAAGGATCCCCGAAGAGATGGTCAGCACTTATCCCGGAAGGATCATCAACATTCATCCCTCACTCATTCCTTCTTTTTGCGGAGTGGGTTATTACGGACTCAAGGTGCATGAGAAGGTCCTTGAAAGAGGCGTGAAGGTTACCGGTGCCACCGTTCATTTCGTAAACGAAGGCATGGATGAGGGCCCCATCATTTCCCAGAAGGCGGTAAATGTCCTGGACGGTGATACCCCCGAAGTACTTCAGAGAAGAGTCATGGAGGAAGCGGAATGGATACTTCTTCCTCGTGCGATAGATGATTATGCAAACGGACGCATCCGTATGGAAAACGGACGCTGTGTAAGAAAGGTGTAAGATGAAAATACTTATAGTCGGAGGCGGCGGAAGAGAGCATGCGATCGCTCAAGCCGTAGCAAAGAGCCCCAGATGCAAGAAACTCTACTGTGCACCCGGCAATGCCGGAATCGCCGAAATAGCTGAGTGCGTTCCCATCGGTGTGATGGAATTTGACAGGATCGTTTCATTTTCCAAAGAGAATGCGATCGACCTTGTGATCGTCGGACCTGATGATCCCCTTGTGGGAGGAATTGTCGACGAACTTGAGAAGGCCGGCATCAGGACATTCGGTCCCAGGAAGAATGCAGCCATCATCGAAGGCAGCAAGGCTTTCTCCAAGGACCTTATGAAGAAATATAATATCCCCACCGCAGCTTACGAGAATTTTGACGATCCCGAAAAGGCTCTCGAATATCTCAGGACCAAGGCTGAGTTCCCCATCGTCCTCAAGGCTGACGGACTTGCGCTCGGAAAGGGAGTTCTCATCTGCGAAAATCTTGCCGAAGCGGAAGAGGGTGTTAAGACCATCATGCTCGACAAGAAGTTCGGAGCTTCGGGAAATAAGATGGTCATCGAAGAGTTCATGACCGGACGTGAAGTCAGCGTTCTTTCCTTTGTGGACGGCAAAACTGTCAAGATAATGTCTTCCGCACAGGATCACAAGAGAGCGGGCGACGGTGACACCGGACTCAATACCGGCGGAATGGGTAACTTCTCACCTTCTCCCTTCTATACCAAGGAAGTCGATGACTTCTGCCAAAATAACATCTTCCGGCCCACCGTCGATGCGATGGCGGCTGAAGGAAGGCCTTTCCACGGAATCATATTCTTCGGACTTATGCTCACACCGAAGGGCCCCAGGGTTCTCGAGTACAATGCCAGATTCGGAGATCCCGAAGCACAGGTTGTTCTTCCCAGACTCGAGAACGATATCCTTGATGTGGTCGATGCATGCATAGACGGAAAGCTTGATGAGATCGACCTTAAGTTCTCCGACAAGGCTGCCGTCTGCGTGGTGCTTGCAAGTGACGGATATCCCGTGAAGTATGAGAAGGGATTCCCCATTGAAGGACTTGAGAATTTTGAAGGTAAGGACGATGCGTTCTGCTTCCATGCCGGAACGAAGTTCGACGAAGCCGGCCGTATAGTTACAAACGGCGGAAGAGTGCTCGGTATCACGGCGATCGGCAATGACCTTAAGGAAGCAAGAAAGAAAGCATACGAAGCAACCGAGTGGGTCACCTTTGAGAATAAATACATGAGACATGACATCGGTAAAGCGATCGATGAAGCATGACGGAGGTAATCGGAAAAATGAAAACGAATAACAGATCCCAGATCATAAGGCAGATAGTCATGACGGCAGCGATCGTCATTGCCGCATGCGCTATCCTTTTCGGAAAACAGTTTGCACTCATCGTTTCCGCAAACAGCACCGGAAAGGTAACTTCCACGACAGCGAACGTAAGAGCTTCGGCATCCACTTCATCCGAAGCGATTGCAAGCCTTTCAAAGGGTGATACGGTCGATATCAAGAGCCAGACCAACGGAACCGACGGATATGTATGGTACGAGATCACCGTTGATGCGACAAGAACCGGATACATCAGATCCGATCTTGTTGAGATCACCGACGGAACCACTCCCGCAGCAGGCGGAACAACAACCACTACCACAACGACGACAACTCCCACCGCCAATCCCGAGGGAGTAACAATAGTTGAAACCGTAAGCGGAACAACCACCGCAGACGTTAACGTAAGAGCCGATGCATCAACCAATTCCGAGATCGTTGCAAAGGCAGCAAGCGGACTTACCCTTTCAGTAACCGGAACCAAGCTCGGAACCGACGGCAACACCTGGTACTATCTGACCTTCACCAAGGACGGAGTAAGCACCACAGGTTACATCAGATCCGATTTCGTAAATCTTTCCGGAGAGCTTAAAGAGCCCTCTGAAAACGCCGAGCCCGATCCCCTTCCCACCACCACCGAGACCGTTCAGACAACTGTTCAGAGACGCTGGGAGACCCAGGAGCAGGCAGACGGATGGTTCCTTCTCGATTATGAGCAGGGAAGACAGTACAACATCGACAATCTCTTCCAGACCAACGAGACCAACTCACAGCTCCTTCAGAAGCAGGAAGGCAAGATCAAGTCCCTCAGGACCGGTCTTATCATTGTTATCATCCTTCTCATCGCAGTCATTGCAGCAGCAGTATTCTTCTTCATGAAGTGGAAGGATCTCGATGACAGGGCAGCATTCGCTGAGGCAGAAAAGGAAAGAGCAAAGAGAATCGCGGGACACGGTGAAGGAAGAAGAACCGCTCCCGAAGGACGTGTACAGCGTACCTCAAGAGACAGAGAGCCCGTCCGCAGGGAAGGCGCAGAGCGCAGAAGACCTGCCGAAGGTGCCGCAAGAAATCCCGAAGGCAGAACCGGTGAAAGACCCGCAAGACCTGCCGGAGAAAGAAGACCTGTTGACGTTCAGAAGGGTCAGAGCTCACATACCGTAAGACCTTCCGATCCCCAGGAGAGAAGAGCCGAGGCACCCGTGCGTGAGGCTGCTCCCCGCGAGGAAAGACCCGCTGCACCCGCTGAGGCAGAGGCTGAGAGAAGACCCCACAGACCCAGACCCCAGGCTGATGTTCCCGTTAAGGAGCACCACAGAAAACCTCCCGTTGACGATGACGATGATGAATTCGAGTTCGGATTCCTCAACTGGGACGATGACGATAAATAATTGATTTTATGCGGGACGGCCGGTCATCCGGTTCGTCCCGTTTTGGTAAAAAAGCGGGTGAAACAGAGCCCGTAACGATTGACCCGGAAGGGTATTTGTTATATCTTATATATAACAGCAAATGACGGCATTCCCTATCTTTGCGGAAAGGAGGAAGAGATGTATATAGAGATAGATTTTAACAGCGATGAAGCGATATACAGTCAGTTATGCGATCAGATAATCATGGGTATTGCGGCGGCGAGACTTAATGACGGTGATCCTCTTCCTTCCGTAAGACAGCTTGCGAACGATATCGGCATCAATATGCATACCGTAAACAAGGCATATACGGTGCTGAGGCAGCAGGGATACGTCAAGGTGGACAGAAGACGCGGAGCGGTGATAAGTGTCGATCCCGACAAAGCTATCGCACTCGAAGAACTCGGAGAGAGTCTCAGGGTGGATATAGCCAGAGCGTTCTGCAGGAATATCTCCCGTGAGGATGTCCATAAGCTGGTTGACCGGATATTTGACGATTACGCATCCGATCATTCCAAAGAATAAGTAATCAATAGTCAGGAGATAAAGGTGGAAGATAATTATTCTGAAAAAGCAAAACAGTCCCTCAGTATTGCTTTCAAATGGGCGAAGAAGCTCCGCCAGAGCTATGTAGGTTCTGAGCATATCCTTCTCGGACTTGCCCTGAATACCGAAAGCATGGCGGGCGGAGTACTGGCATCGAACAATCTCGATACCGCCAAACTCACCGATATGATAAGGGACATGATAAGCTTCAATACCGCCCTTGCGATCGAATCCAGGGAGGAGTATTCACCCAGGGCAAGGGGAATACTTGAAGAAGCACACAAGCTTGCAAAGAGGTTCGGACAGGAAGCGACAGGTACCGAGCATATTCTTCTTGCACTCATCAAGGAAGGAGAAAATGTTGCCGTAAGACTTCTTGCCACGATGGGCATCAACCCGATGAAGGTTTATGCCGATACCCTTGCCGCAATGGGTCAGGATCCCGCACTTGCACGGGAGGATCTTATGGCGCGCGGAGGCGAAGCCGGAGAGAGGGCATCCATTCTCGGACAGTATTCAAGGGATCTTACAAAGCTTGCCGAAGAAGGGAAGCTCGATCCCGTCATCGGAAGAAAGGATGAGATCAAGAGGATCATCCAGATCCTTTCGAGAAGGACCAAGAACAATCCATGCCTCATCGGTGAGCCCGGTGTAGGCAAGACTGCGGTTGTCGAGGGACTCGCACAGCTCATAGCATCCGGCGAAGCACCCGATACCGTCAAGAACAAGAGACTCCTTACTCTCGATCTTCCCGG
>JAGCRJ010000188.1 GCA_017964745.1 Lachnospiraceae bacterium | reverse complement strand
GGGAAGCTACATCGCCGGTGCAAGCGTAGTCATCATTGCTAACGAGCCAGGAAACGGCAAGGCATTCGGAAACTGGTCAATTTCACCTTCGACCGCACCCATCGCATCCAAGGCAATGTCAGCAACCGTTGTAACAATGCCTTCCGAGAATGTTACCGTAACCGCTAACTACGTTGCCGCAACTTCAGGAAACGGCAATAACGGATCGGGTGGAAACGGTTCCGGCGGAAATAACGGCGGTCCTAATACCAATTACTGGCCTTCTACCGGAAATGTTCCCAGAAGCAGCGGAACCACCGTGGTAATCGACAAGAACGGTCTTTCCAATACCGGTGTCGTATCGGCTACGGTAAACGGTTCTACCGATAACTTCACGATCAAGATCACCGAGAGCCAGACTGCCAATAAGCTCGTTCTCGATGCTCTGCTCAAGAAGTACGGAACACTTGATAACATTATCTACTTCCCGTTCGATATCAGCCTTTATGATGCAGCGGGAACCACACAGATAACAGATACTTCGGGTCTTACCATTACGATCACGATACCTCTTCCCGATTCGATGGTAGGATATGCCGCTAACAACAAGGTTGCCGTTATCACCAATAATGAGATCGATCCTCTCAATGCGAGATTTACGACCATTAACGGTGTTTCCTGTGTGACCTTCACCTGTACCCACTTCTCACCTTACGTCATCTACGTTAATACCGTAGAGATGACCGCAGGAAGTGACGGAAGCGGAATCGGAACCGGACTTGACAATACTCCCAAGACCGCTGATCCCATCCACCCGAAGTGGTTCATCTCCATCGCTCTGTTTGCAATCTCCATCGTCCTCTTCCTTATGAAGGACAGAAAGATTGCAAAACCCGTCAAGGCCGATAACAGGAGCGGTGCACAGAGAAGAAGACAGTAAAGTACATTAAATGCTCTTTATAGAAAGTTTCAAACAGTCGATTGTTACTGTAAAAGGAACCTTTAGATGAAAAGAATCAGAAAGCTGTTAGGAGTGATCCTGATAATAGTCGCTTTACTCGTGATGCAGCTTCCTCCTCTGGGGGCGGATGCTGCATCCGTCCCCGAGTTTTCTGTTACGGCATCGGGTACGCTTGTTTCGTACAACGGCAGTGCAACGGATGTAGTCATTCCTTCATCCGTTATCGAGATCGCAACCGATGCATTCAGGGACAACGACCATATCCGCTCGGTCACCATTCCTAACAGTGTCAAGAAAATTCATGAATATGCATTCTGGGACTGTGATAAGCTCCAGACTGTTTATATCGGCTCAGGCCTTTCGGAGATAGATGACTTTGTCTTCGCAAACTGCATGGGCCTGGTTAAGGTCGATATTCCGGCAAACATCAAATTCATCGGCATCTATGCATTTGAAGACGATGTAAATCTCGAATCCGTTACCATCACCCAATATACAAGAGACATACATGAAAGTGCTTTCGACGGATGCTATAAGCTTGTCATCTTTGCACCCGAAGGCTCTTATGCTTGGAAATATGCCCAGGGCTTCTATGTAAGACAGTCCAAGTTCACCATATATGAAGACACCGGAATGATCGACGTGATCGATGAGACGGTCGTTAACGAAGATCCCGATACAGAAGATGTCTCCGGAAACGGAGAGACCGAGGTTATTGACGAGACCGATCCATACGGTGAACCCGGTGCTTATACAACCGAATTTGAGATCACCCAGAGACCGGACGGAACATATACCGCGGTTGCTGTGAACCAGAATACGGACATATACGGTGAGACACATGTTGTCGGCAATTCTGCCGTTGTTTTCATGGATAATTCATCCATGCATGTAATAAACGGAAGCGATATACAGGCTGCCGAGAGTGAAGCGGTGCATTCCGATCACGAAAGCCCCGAGATCACCTATTCATCGACGATACCCAAATACACGATCGTTGATTCCGGAATTGTTGCGGACAAGGCATATTATATGTCTGATGATCTGACCAATATGAGCCTTCCTTCCGGAGTTCACGAGATAGGACAGTTTGCATTCTCCAGAACCGATGTCATCTCGGTAACTTTACCCGAAGGCGTAAGGACAATCGATTACGGAGCATTTTATCACTGTGACAGACTCCTTGAGGTTCAGCTTCCCACAACTGTTGAAAAGATAGAGCCGTTTGCTTTTTCGGAGACTCCCTGGGTTGCGGATTTCCTTTCCGGTAAAGGAGGAATAAATAACCGGCTTGATGAAAGGCTGAACGGCAGCAGCGGAGATTTCCTTGTAAGCGGCGGAGCTCTCATCGCATACAGGGGAACGGGAGAAAATGTTACCATACCGGGCGGCGTAAGGATAATCGCCGCAGAGGCATTTAAAGGAAATACCACGATAAAGACCCTGGCTTTCCCCGATACCCTTATAAGCATCGGTGAAGGAGCATTTATGGGTTGTTCTTCGCTTACGGAGGTTTCCTTTGGCGGAAATGAAGAAGAGATACTGGACAGAGCCTTTATGGGTACCGGAGTTTCGGTAAAGGATATCCCCGACAGGATCAGGAATGTCGGAGTCGGTGCCTTTGACGATATTGACAGTGCTTCGGGACTTAATATCACCTGTGAAGAGAGCACCAGGAGATTATCCAATATCACTTACAGGCCTTCTGCAGAAGATAAGGATAATGCCGGCGTGACCGTTACGGGAACTGATGGAGTACTTGCTTATCTCGACGGCGCGGACAGACCTTATGAGATGACTGTACGTGAGGCCTCGGAATCCGCTGTCATGGACAGGGCTTTGGAGCGCGCTTCGGGATTCCTTTCGAATTATTCCCTCGGAGAGAGGGTGATATACGATATCACTTTAAAGGATGCTTCCGGGATATCGAT
>JAGCRJ010000187.1 GCA_017964745.1 Lachnospiraceae bacterium | reverse complement strand
TGGAGAGACGGACTTAAGAGAAATGCTCCCTTTGAAAATATCGTCACCGTCGGAATGAGAGGCGAAGCTGATTCCGAAATGCTCGGGAGGGAGTGTACGGTCCTTGACAATATCAATTATCTCAAGGATGTCATCACCACCCAGAGAGGCCTTCTCAGGGAAGTATACGGAGACAGGGAACCGGAGATAGCCAAGGTTTTTGCGGTCTACAAGGAGGTTGAAACCTTCTATTACGGGGATGCGGAGAACGAAGGCTTAAGGACCTGGGACGGTCTTGACGGAACCATCATCCTTCTTTCCGATGATAACCATGGCAATATGAGGCTTCTTCCGCCCGCAGGAGATCGAGATCATAACGGTGGATTCGGAATGTATTATCATCTGGATTATCACGGCGGTCCCGTATCCTACGAGTGGGTTAACAGCACCTACATTCCCCGCATTGCCGAACAGATGGGCCAGGCATGGGAGTGCGGAGTAAGGGATCTTTGGATAGTCAATGTGGGTGATATCAAGCCCGTGGAATATCCGCTCAATTACTTCATGGATCTTGCTTATGATTATGATAAGTGGTCGACGGAATATGCTTTCTATCCCGGATACTGGGCGGATAAGCAGTTTTCGGCCGAAGGTCCCGATACGGTTTCGAAGATAGCGGATATCCTTGATGATTATTCCCGTATCAACTCCGTAAGGCGTCCTGAGACCATTGCGCCGGACACCTTCAGTCCGGTATACCGCAGCGAAGCGGACAGCATGCTCTCAGCCGCACAAAGAGTAAGCTCTGCTGCGGAAGCCATGCTTGATCGCTTTAACGGAAAAGAAAACCGTGATGCATTTTATCAGCTTGTGTATTACCCTGCCGTAGCTTCCATGAATGTTCTTACCATGATGCTTTACAGCGGAAAGAATATGCTTCTTGCCCGCAGGGGATGTCCGTCCGCCAACCTTTATGCCGACGGAATTGAAAAGTGTCTTGAGCTTGATGCAAAGCTTGCCTCAGAATATAACGCACTCGGAAACGGAAAGTGGAACGGCATGATGCTTTCCGAGCACATCGGTTTTACCAACTGGAACGAAGAAGAGCATATGATCCCGGTGAGGGTATATGTAAAGCCTTACGAGCGTGACAGGGTCTGTGTGAGCGTAAGCGGATATCCGGCCTTTACCATGGGCGGCGACTGGACCAAAAAGGATCTGGTCATGACGGATCTTCTGATCCCCGGTTCCGACGGTGAGATAGTTCTTGAGAACTGCTGCAAGGATTCCTGTGAATGGGAAATTACATCCGAATCGGACTGGATCGTATTATCCGCGGTGAAAGGCAGCATGAATGGAGCGCCGGGTGAAGACGCGGTCTGCACCGAATGCTCCGAAAAAGCAATATCACGCATCAAAGTCAGTGCAGACAGGGAGCTTCTTCATAAGGTATGTACGGATGCGGGTTCGGATCACATCACGGGAACCGTTACGGTCATCTCCGGAAGATGTAAGGCGTTCGTGAAAGTGGTTGCCCGGAATTTCACCGAAGAGGAAATATCGGCTGCTCATTTCGTCCCCGTTCTTCCCGCGGATGCTCCGAGGCCTTTTGGAGGCGCCGATCTGTCATGTGCCATCGAAGCAGATGAATATGATACAATAAGCGGCGGAAAGGATTGCGATTTCAAGGTATATAAGCCCTACGGAAAGTTTTCTTCGGGCATGAGAGTGTTCCCCACTGACGGAGGCAGCGGAGATCCGAAGGACATGCCTTCGGCGCAGTACAGCGTGTACCTTCCCGAGGAGGGTGAATATGAGATCACTCTTTCGCAGGCTCCCGGAGGTCCCGTTTTAAAGGAGACCTTTTCATCTCTCG
>JAGCRJ010000186.1 GCA_017964745.1 Lachnospiraceae bacterium | reverse complement strand
CGCAAAATCCACAAGCTTTCTGAGTCTTGCAAGCTCCGTCTTCGCAGCCTTCTTTCCGTCCGGAGTAATGACATATTTTTTCTGCCTTCCGTTTACGTCACCGTAGGGTTTGATCCACCCCTTTTCGAGAAGGGAATTTATGGCACCGTACAATGTACCCGCGCCAAGGGAAAGTCTCCCTTCCGTCATCTCCTCTATGAACTGCATGATCGCATAACCGTGCTTGGGCTCATAAAGAGAAAGTAATATGAAAAATGTAACTTCCGTCAGTGCTCCGCCTTTTACATTGTCACGCATGTTCCCCCGCTCCTTTATTACGTTTACCGTAATATATCACTAAACGTAATAGTCGTCAACATAAAATGCAGCCTGCCTTTCGGACAAGCTGCATTTTTTGTGATCTTCTTATCATCCGCAGATTATATCGGCAGTTTTGCATCTGACTACCGAGATAAGATCCGCCGGTGAGAGTTCTATCTGGAGTCCCACCTTTCCGGCACTTACGAATATCTTCTCAAAGCCGGTCGCGGTTTCATGGATGAATGTCGGGAACTGCTTCTTCATTCCGATGGGAGAACATCCGCCGTGTACATAACCCGTAAGCGGAAGAAGGTCCTTCTGCTTTATCATGTCGATGGACTTTTCGCCCGATGCCTTCGCCGCCTTTTTAAGGTCAAGCTCTTCAGCCACGGGAACAACGAACACATAATATCCTCCGCTCTTTCCCTGCGTGACCAGAGTCTTGAATACCTTGGAGGTATCTTCTCCGAGTATCGCGGCTATCTGCTCACCGGTCATCGTTGCATCCGGTTCGTAAGCGTGTGTCTCATAAGGGATCTTCTTTCCGTCGAGAACACGGCATACATTTGTCTTATCTTCCTTCTTCATGATCCTTACTTTCCGAGCACTTCGGCAGCTTCCTTCATCAGCTCGATGATGGGCAGATGCTGGGGACATACCCTCTCGCACTGTCCGCATCCGACACAATCGGAAGCCTTGCCGTATCTCTGAATGAGTCCGTTATAGAAATTCTTGGAACGCCAGTCATCGGGATAACGGCGCAACGTATTGACTGTCCTGAAGACATCGGGGATGCTTATCCTCATCGGGCATCCGTCGCAGCAGTACTTGCATGCGGTACATCCGATCTGCGGAATAGCCATCAGCTCGTTCGTAACTTCATCCACGATCGCGATCTCGTCTTCGGTCATGGGTTCGAAGTTCGTAAAGGTTCCTATATTGTCATCCATCTGTTCTTCGTTCGACATTCCCGACAGCACCGTCATGACTCCGGGAAGGGAGGCAACAAAGCGCAGTGCCCATGATGCGATCGACTTATCGGGTCTGTATGCCTTGAACTTTGCATCTATCTCGGGAGAAAAGCCTGCGAGCATTCCGCCCCTTACAGGTTCCATTATGATGATGGGGATATTTCTCTCGTGAAGTATATCATACAGCTGCTGCGAGCGCACGACGGGATTGGTCCTGTCGAGATAGTTGAGCTGGATCTGCACGAATTCAACTTCGGGATGATCGTCGAGAAGCTTTACGAGGAGCTCCGGACTTCCGTGAAAAGAAAAACCGAAATGCCTGATCTTTCCTTCCTCCTTTTTCTTAAGGCCCCAGCTGAAACAATCATACTTCTCATATACGTCGTAATTGTTTCCTTCCTCGATGGAATGAAGAAGGTAGAAATCAAAATAATCTACACCGGCTCTTTCGAGCTGCTCGGCAAAGATCCTCTCGATATCCTCTTCCTTTTTGATCTCCCACGCGGGAAGCTTAGTCGCGATCATGAAGTCTTCCCTGGGATATCTCTTTACGAGAGCTTCCCTTGCGGCAACCTCGGATTTTCCTCCGTGATAAACATATGCGGTATCGAAATAGTTCATTCCCGCCTGCATATACTTATCAACCATGTTGCAGACCTGCTCATGATCGATAACGCCGTCCTTTTCGGGAAGACGCATGAGTCCGAATCCTAGCTTTGGCATTTTGGCAAGATCAATACTCATAAAATTGATTCTCCTTTCCTGTCCGGGCTTTTAAGAGCCGCAAATGAGATCAGCACTCCCACAAAACATACAGCCGTGCCGGTTATCAGCATCGGTCTCATTCCGAGATTATCCAGGATGACACCGCTGATAAGATTTGAAAAAACTCCGCCTATCGTGATGGCACTCGTCACATAGGCCTGACCCTTAACCTGATCGTTATCGGTCATGGTATGACTGACGTAATACGCTCCCGCGGGGATGAACACCGCATATGCAAAGAGCTGGAACGACTGGCTTACGAACATCCAGACCATATTCCGTGCAAATATGAGAATAAGTATCTTTACGAAAAATGCCGCACCGGAGAATACCAGAAGCTTTGCCGGAGATACTTTTCTGAGTACATATCCTATGAGAGCCATTACGGGAAGCTCGAGGATCGCCTGAAGAAAATTGGAGTAACCAAGTTCCGTCTCGCCTCCGCCCAGGGACTTTATGATCTGGATCATAAAATCATTGATCATGTTATGGGCGAAAAAGAAACAGATCGTCGCAATGACAAAAAGCAGAAATGCAGGATAAGCACGAAAGAAATCCGTGACCCTGCCGTGGGCTTTTCCGGATTCGGCGGTTCCTTCCGCAGATTCCGTGAACTCTTCATTACCGGACGGTCTGTAGAAAAAGACGGCCACCGCGGATACGGCCATTATGATCACGGTCACAGCAGGAAGCAGATCCGCTCCCTTAGCCTCCACCGCCCTTCCGATAAATGCGGATGTCACGGCAAAGCCTGCCGAACCGAGACCTCTTGCAAGTCCGTACACAATATCGCAGCCCTTCTTTTGATACTCAAAGCAGAGCGCGGTCATTACGGGCTGGTACGCGAACTGGATCATATAGATAATTGCATAGATAATGAATATCGCAGGCTTTGAGTCCGAAATGAAACGCAGCATAGCGGACCCGATGAGTATCACCATGCAGGAGATCAGTATGAATCTCCTGTTGGTCAGCCACCCTTTCTTATCTATCACATCGGCTATGAACGGCTGGAACAGAGCCGATGTGATGTTGGCGGTCGCTAGAAGTATGCCTACCTGCGTATTCGTAAAGCCCCTGGACATCAGGAATACCGCCGCGCATGCATGGACCGTACAGAATGCGGCAAAATAGGCGATGTTCAAAAAGGCGTAACCGGTTGTCCAAAGTGCTTTTTTATTCATATCTTAAGGATATTAACCTTATCCGTCTCCTCAATATCCTATTTTATCAAATATCTCATCGAGAAGCTTAGCGTTCTTTATCGAAAACTCCGCGGAGATGTGAGGCTCTTCGCCGTTCTCGATGCAGCGTGAGAGCTGCTCTGCTTCAAGTGTGTAGTTCTGCTTTACATAGAGCTTGCGCTTTATCTCCTTGCCATCCGCAATAACGGAGTATGAAAGATCACCTGACTGATTGTATTCCACATCCGATATGATAACGCCCTTGCTTCCGTGGATGTAGAGCTTATCCTTTCTGGAATTGCAGCCGGAAGTGAAATTCATTCCGACGTTGAAGGATGCCCTGATCTTCTTGTCTATCTTGAGAAGTGCGGATGCAAACACATCAACGTCCGTTTCTCCGAATTCGGCATTCGCAAATACAAGCTCGATGTCCCCGTCAAAGAGTGTCCTGATCATCGTGGTGCAATAGCATCCGAGATCGTAGACGGCACCGCCGCCCAGTTCCTTGTGAAGACGGAAGTCCTCGATATAACCCTGTGTAAGGAATTCTGTCTCTATATAATCGACATCTCCGATGATTCCGCTTTCGAGGTCAAGCTTGAGTGAATCAATGTAGGGGCTGTGGAGGTATGCATAGGCCTCCATCAGGATCTTTCCTTCTTCCTTTGCGACAGCGAACATCTCCTCAGCTTCCTTCGCATTCATTGCAAGGGGCTTTTCGCAGAGAACGTTCTTTCCGGCCCTGAGCGCCTTGATGACCCACTCCTTGTGGATGTTGTTGGGAAGAGGAATATAAACAGCCTGCACATCGGGATCTTCGAGAAGCTTGTCATATCCGACATATCCCTTTACAAATCCGAACTCCTGCTTATAGCTTTCAACCTTCTTCGGATCTCTTCCGGCGATGGCATAAAGCTCGCAGTTCTCACCTTCCTTTATACCGGGAATGGTACACCATTTTGCTATGTTTGCGGTTCCGAGGATTCCCCATTTGACTGCCATATCTTTTCTCCTTTTCTAAGCTGGTCCAAGCAGACCGGTCGATATATCATATTCTAAGGGGTGTCACGGACGGTTTCACAAGATTTTTGGCAGAAAAACTGTCATTTTTTGTTATCGATCTCCCCGACCAGTTCTTCGTAAAGATCGAGTCCGAAGCTGGTAAGCTCCGGTGCGTGGGGGATCATACGGAATGTCCTGCGCCCGTCCTCTTTTCTCTCCGCGGAAAGGAACTGCACTCCGGAGTCCAAACGCCCTTCCGTTTCATCGTGCATGCGTCTCGCAAAGGAAAGAAGATGCGTGACCGTAAGTATCTTAACGCCGGATTCCCTGAGCGCCCTGATGATATCGTATGCGATGACGGAGCCTTCCTTTTCGGTGGTTGTTGCGAAGGATTCGTTCAAAAGAACAAGGGATCCGTCACCTATGCGGTCTATGATGCTGCTCATTCGCTTAAGCTCTTCATCGAGCCTTCCGCTGTTCATCTCACTGTCTTCCCTGCGGGTGAAGTGAACGAAGAGGTTCGGGAATATCCCGCTTGAAAAAGATTTCGCCATCACGGGAAGTCCGCACTGCATCATAACCTGAGCGATACCGATACTTCTTAAGAAGGTGGATTTGCCTCCCTGGTTTGCTCCGGTGATGATGACAAGATCCTTCTTTTCAAGTGACATCGTGTTCCCGACGACCGTGACATGATGCTCCATCGACATCACGAGTTCCCTGAGTTCTTCAAACTTCAGATCACTCCGGTCGCATACCTCCGGATAGCACCACTCACCGCCGACTCTTTCCATCTGGGCTTTGAGCTGTACCGCCGCCAGATAGAACGCACTCTGGAATCTGAGCCTGTCGAAGAAAGTACGGAATTCTTCGAGCTCACTCTTAAGCTCTTCGACTATGTAGCTGACTATTCCGAATTCGAGCTGCTGAACCTGCTCGTCGATATTCTGGTCTCCCACCGTGGAAAATGAATCCGGTGTCAGGGAGTTTTTGAATTCACGGATCTTATACTTGGCACTTCCGCGCTTATAGAACTTCTCGCTGCGGGATGATACTTCCTCCAGCTTGAGCGAGCTGAATTTAAGTCCGTCCTCAAGACCGCTCTCCATCACGATCCTCGGTCTTACGACCTGCTCGCGCCCCTCATCCTCTTCATCCGATCCGTCCGTGTAAAAGGAAATATCTCCGAGAACACTCTTCACAAATTCCTCGCGTTCCGCGGAATAAGTCTTCAGGAATTCGTTTCTGAAAGTACTGAGTCCTGCGGAGTTTAAGTCATCCCGCTCCGACAGAAGTGCTCTTATCGCCGAGAGCGAATCGCAGAAAAGATGAAGAACCTTGATATCCTCGGTAAGTCTGGTCACGGGATTGCTCTGCTGCACCTTTTCCCTTCCGCCTCTTCCGAGCGTGTTCCACTTGCGGATCACATCGCTGCAGATCTCATACATGGAGCGTATGAGTTCCTCGTGGGAGAAGCAGTCCTTTATTATCTCCTGACGATACTTTATCTCACCTGCGGACTCAAGCGGGATCATCATGACATTCCTGAGAGTTTCCATCAGATAAGTGTCTTCTTTTTCAACGCTCTTAAGCTTTCCGTTTTCGAATACAAGCCTCTTGGCTGCGGAAAGGATGAGTGTCTTTAATCCGAGGTCGCCGATGATGCTCTCGGTGTCATAATATTTTTCTTTGTCGGACCTTTCGCGGTCCTTATATAACAGGCATACCTTCATAAGCGCTCCTTCAGCTGCTCGTATGTCAGCCTGTATTTATTCACGACATTCTCGGCGCATGCGGTATCGTCCGCTTCGCCCCTTACTATCTTAAATGTCTGTACCCTGTGATCATCCAGTGTTGCCTTAAGACTCACAACGCCCTCGCCCGCAGAACAGAGCTCGCGAAGATGGGTGACATAGATGCCCATGCATCCCAGGGCAATGAAATGCTCAAGCACATTCCTTCCCATGATCTCCGCATCGTAGCTTGCCGCGGTGGTGAAGAGTTCGTTGATGACCACGAAGGTTCCCTGCTTTTGCTGCTCCATCATCGGTGCCAGCCTCACAAGCTCTTCTTTAAGCTTACCGCGTCCCGTCTCAACACTTTCCTCTACGGAAAAGTGTGTCTGAATATCGGGGAAGAAAGGAACGTTTGCGGACTCGGCCGGAACATCGAGTCCCATCTGCGCAAGGTAAACGAGCTGACCGAGACTTCTTGCAAAGGTGGTCTTACCGCCCTGGTTGGGACCGGTCAGCACGAAGAACTTCTCACCTGTTTCATAAGCAAAGTCATTCGGAACGACTTCCTTTTCCTTGGACCTGTTGGTAAGCGCAAGGGCCATATCGTAGAGTCCCTTTGCTTCCATTCTCTTACCCTCATCCGTCCCGGGCTCGGTGAACTTAAAGCCCGACTCTTCCATGTCGATCTGAAGCGAACGGTAGGACAGATAGAAGATAACTTCCCTTTCGAATCTGTGCAGCACTTCCTTTTCATACCCTTCGGACATCTCTGCGGTCTGTTCGATCAGTGCAAAGATCCCGGGCTTTTTCTTCTGTATGATCTCCAGACAGGATTTTTCGATCTCGGTAAGCGTGGGATCGGCGATGAAAGGATTCCGGAGGCTTCTTACTTCACCGCCTCTCTTTTCCCTGAGCATCTTTCCGTAGGTTCCTTCATCCGGCAATTCCTTCAGCTCCACGCTCATCCTGTCCCTGTCGTATGTGATCACAAAGCGGAGCGCCCTTATCTCTTCGATCGTCTTCTGTATCCGCTCCCGCAGTTTTTGGTATTCCGCGCTTTCGAGTATCTCCTTTAAAGCGGAAAGGAAACCCTTCATGCCGTCCGAAGACAGCTCTGCGGATTCCAGTGACTTCGCAAGCTCTCCGTAGACATCACAATAAGATCCGACCTCCCTTATCTGCCAGACATTTCTCTGCAGAGGGATGCGGACCTTTTCTTTTTCCCTGCGGATGTTTTCGATCTTCTCAAGATCTTCGGTGAATTTTACGAGCGCCGCATATACTTCATCCTTCCTGATGTCTCTGTATATGGCACGGCGATAAGAAACTTCCTCAGGTGACTGAGGAATATATCGAAAATACTTTTTGACGTTCTTGCCCCATTTGTATGTCAGCCTGTCAATGACCTGATCCAGATTCAGATCCCGGAAAAAGGGCGTGGATTCCAAGGGTTCGAATTCCCTTGAATCGGGGTTCAGAATACTGAACCCCGCCTTATTGTCGCTTAATTCTCTGTTCCCCATGAAATACCCTCTGCTTCTCCCCCATACTTTCATTCTAACAGATTAATCGGGTATTTCAATTATGTGATCAGCTCGCGAGGTCGCGCTTATTGTAATAAAAGAAGGCAAACAATACGCCGCATACGGTTACCGCCACGGCAATGCAGACAGCGCTTACGGGTGTGTCCGCATCTGTGAAGATCTCGGCTGCGTTTGCGTAAGAATAAGGACCGACGAACAGATAATCCTTAAGGTCCGGAACAACCCTTCCGATGACATCGTAGAAATAGAAGAACATCGCAAGTGCGATCCCCATTCCCATACGGTTCTTCCAGGACAGAGCCGAAATGCCGAAGCAGATTCCCGCAACCTCAAAATTCATCAGCATCTGTCTTCCCATGAATGTCATGAACTGCACCGTGGGAAGCTCCTCACCGAGGGCTGCGAATCCCAGAGCATAGAGGATTCCGCAGATGAGAGTAAAGAAAACAAGATATACCGCAACACATGCTCCCTTTGCAATGAGAACTTTGGTCCTTGATACCGGAAGTGAGAAAAGGAATTCGCCGGAGTGGCCTTCTTCTTCCTTTGATATGATCCCGATCGCCAGGATCGCAGCAAACATTCCGCCGCCCAGACCGTGAACCGTTCCGACCTCGGTTGCGAAGTAACCCTTCAGGGTCGCGATGCTGAGAGTGCTCATTCCGAAAGCATCGGAGAATGCACCCATATTGGAGAACGCATCGGCCATTTCCTTCATCTCACCCTGCATGCTCGAATAAAGAAGTATGCATGCAAGTCCCAGAAGTCCGACGGACAGGCTCCATATGATGAAGCTCTTCAGATTCAGTTTTAATTCTTTAGCCAGTATGTGTTTCATCACTTTTCCTCCTCATCTTCGTAGAAGGCAAGAAATGTCTCATCGTCGATCTTCGGCGAATCAAGCATTGTCAGTCTGCCGTCACGCATTATGGCGGCGGTCTTGCAATACTTGTTTACCTCCGAAAGAACATGTGTCGAAAGAAGACATGTCGCTCCCTTTTCCACGTATTCGTTAATAAGTTCGAAAAAGCGCTTCTGAACCAGCGGATCGAGTCCGGAGGTCGGTTCGTCGAATATAAAGAGCCTAGGTTTATGCTG
>JAGCRJ010000185.1 GCA_017964745.1 Lachnospiraceae bacterium | reverse complement strand
GAAAGATCCGTTCTCTTTTCAACCCACAATATCGCAGATATGGAGGCGGTTACCGATTATGCGATCATTGTCGAGAACGGAACGATCGTTGAAGCCGGATTTGTGGAAGAACTCAAGGAAAAGTATATCCTTGTCAAGGGTGATAAGAAGGATGAGGAAGAGGCATCAAAGGCGTTGTATTCCAAGACATCCAATAATTACGGTTTTGAGGGAATATGTCTTTCGTCCAGACTCGATGAGCTTGCCGGACTCCCTGTCGTAAAGGAGACTCCCACTCTTTCCCAGATATGTGTAGCAGTCATGAAGCAGAATTCCAAACTCTACGGAATGAACTGAGAAGGGGAAAGTGGAAATGAAAAAATACATCACAGCATACAGGGTATTTACTCCTGATATGTATACTATATTTGCCTTCCTTGTGGGAAGCATCATCCTTATTGCGATCGGTGCGTTCATGAATACGATAACCTTACCGGGGATGGTAATTATAGTCGTATCCTGCCTGTTGTCATCGCTCGATGTGCTCTGCGATTACTTCGTATTTCAGAGCATCTTTTCAAAGGATTTTGCATTCGGTATCCTTGCAAATTCACACAAAGGATATGACGTGCTCAGAATGGGCGTCCGCGGTGACCAGTTCAGAAGATTCATCCAGATCGTTATAGTTGAATTTGCGACAGGAATGATCCTGAAGAACAGGATGTTTGAAGTCGGATACTTCAGCAGCTTGGCGAACTATCTCGGCTTTATCACGATCGTTGCTCTGGCTGTATATTTCGGAAATACTCTTTCATTAAATGTTACGAGAAGATTCACCAATTACGCTGAAGGAATACTTCCCATAAGTCTTTTCAGCGTGCTGGAAACGGCGATGATCTTCGGTATTTCGATGATCTACCTGAGAGAGTCTGCGGGTTCTGTGCCTGTAATGCCGCTCATTGTGGTTTTTGTGATCCTGTCCGTGATCGCGACATATTGCATGTGTGAGAGGATCAACCTGAGATTCAAGGATTCCTTCGGTGAAAGAAAGACCGGACGTTTCGGAGAAGATTCCAAAAAGAAGATGATCGTATTTCTTGCGATAGCATTCGGAGTCGACTTCGCCATGATCCCTCTTATGAAATACGGATTTGACCGCGGGATCGAGCTGTCTGTATTCCTTGTTGCGCAGATGATGTATCCCGCATGCGGCGTTGTTCTTGCAAAGCTTGGTTCATACAATGAAGGAAAGCTTCCGAAGGCGGCATATGTAACGGTTCTTTTCCTCGGTGCGGTCTGCATGCTGCTTTCGGCGATGGCAGTCACAATGCCGATGGATACCGAGGTTGCCGGAATATCCATGTCGATGTACTACCTGATCTCCAACTATGTGGTGATCGTCTTCGACATCTTCTTCATTGTGTTTGTGTGTGCGTGCGGTAAGGAAAAAAGAGAAAATGCCGGGTTTAGATTCCGCAAGCCTCTGCAATCCGTCTTATTTATGCTCCTGCATATAATCCTATATTTTACATACTTCCTGATAGCATCTGTTCTGTTCAGTAAGATGGCGGGCATCAGCTTCAGTATCGTTGATGATTATGTAAGGGTGATCTTTTCGGAA
This sequence comes from Lachnospiraceae bacterium, assembly GCA_017964745.1. Lineage (GTDB taxonomy): Bacteria > Bacillota > Clostridia > Lachnospirales > Lachnospiraceae > AC2028. The sequence continues at coordinate 1,240 of JAGCRJ010000185.1, read as the reverse complement.
AAAGCACCGATATTATGGATCAGCATGATGATAAATCTGCCTCTGACTTTCGTGATGTTCCTGGGAGAGGAATACGGATGGAGATATTTTTTCCAGCCAAGGATGCAGAAGAAGTTTGGCACCGCTCTCGGAACTGTGCTCCTCGGAATTGTATGGGGACTGTGGCATGCAGGTGCGGATTTTATGTATTACTCTTCCGAGACCGGTCCTCAGATGCTTGCAGCACAGATCGTTGCCTGCGTTGCCATGGGAATTTTCTTCGGATATGCATATATGAAGACCGGGAATATCTGGGTTCCCACTGTGATGCACTTTTTCAACAATAATATAGTCAGTGTGCTGAGCGGCGGAAACACCTTGGATGCCATGCAGGGTAAGGTTGTCGGGTGGAATATGATACCCGCTTATATGATCGCATACGCAGTGATGTGGGCATTTATTTTCACACCCACCATGCTCGGTAAAGCTCGTAAGACTAAGGAGGCAGAAAATGCTCAGTGAATTAAAGAATGCATATAAGCTTGTACAGTACGGACTTTCGTTAAAAAAGCAGCTTGGATTTGCGGCTCTTTTCGCAGGGATCGGAATAGTGCTTGAGATCGTCACACAGGGAAGACAGTCCACAGGAGCTTTCTATATCGTGCTTTCGGGACTCTTCATTTACCAGCTGATCATATCATCGGATGTATCAACGCTTGTCCAGTCATCTCCTTACAAGAAGAAGATACAGTGCTTTTATCCGATCATCGCGGTAGTTCCCTGGACATATATCACATTCACCATCATTGCGGTCATCCACGGACTGTTTGCCAAGGCGGGCGGAGAGGGACTTACCCGTGCCCATGCGCAGAATATATTCCTTATCGGTTGCTTCCTTTTTGTGACAATGATATATTTCGGGGTGACATATAAGTTCTTCGTTGTATCGACCGTGCTTATGGTTATATCGATCACGATACCGATAACGGTGGTAAATATACTGTCCAGAGAAGGATCTGCATTCTTCGACAGCTACGGAAAGTGCGTTGCGATAGCATATGTGCTCCTTACATTGGGATCGATAGGCGCATATATCCTTTCACAGATAACTTATAAGTATGAGCTTTCGTCACTTGCATTCAGGGGAATGCTCGGCAAAAAGAAATAATGAAAGTTACTCTTGAAAAAGTAAACAGTCCCGAAGAAGAACGGGCGGTAATAAAGGCGGCAGAAGTCACCGAGGAGATCCGTAATGCAATGG
>JAGCRJ010000184.1 GCA_017964745.1 Lachnospiraceae bacterium | reverse complement strand
GGGGAATGATAGGAACTCTGGTAGGACTTGTTAACATGCTCAACAACATGTCCGACGCTTCGTCGATCGGTCCTTCCATGGCGGTCGCACTCATTACGACCCTGTACGGTTCACTCCTTGCAAACTGGATCTGTACACCTACCGCAGCCAAGCTCAAAGCGGACAATGCAGTGGAGATGATGCAGAAGCAGGTCATGATCGAAGGCCTTCTTTCCATCCAGGCAGGTGAGAACCCCAGAGTAATCGAAGAGAAGCTCAAATCCTTCCTTGCACCCAAGGAAAGAGAGAACGCAGGATCCGGCGGAGATGAAGCCGGCGAATAATTCGCTAACGGGACTTGTAAAAGTCTTTGAATATTAAACAGATAGGTCTGAAGTATGGGTAAGAAAAAAGAAGAAGCCCCACCGCCGGGGTCGCCCGCGTGGATGGCCACATTCTCAGATCTGATGAATCTGCTGCTTTGCTTTTTCGTTCTTCTGTTCTCGATGTCGACCATCGATGAAGCCAAGCTCAATGAGATCATCGCATCGATGAGCAGCTCGTTCAGTGTTTTCAGCAGCGGATCCACCTCCATCGGAGAAGGCATCCTTATCAGCAACGGGGTGAGCCAGCTTAACGAACTGGCCGAATACATAAACAGCACAGGACGCACTGCCGAATCCGAGAGCGATACGGATCAGATCGAGGTATACGATACCCAGTCCGGTGGCCAGGAACAGACTGACATCACCGAACAGACGGGTACACAGACACTCGAAGCTGCGGCTGAACAGGTCGAGCAGGCCAATCTTCAATCCAACGAAGAGCTTGCGGAGATCATAGGTGAAGCCATTTCCGAAAGCCAGCTCTCAGATCAGATAGACGTAAGCTTTACTTCCCAGTACGTAATGCTCACGATGAAGGGGTCGATCCTCTTTTCACCCGGAAGCGCAACTCTCAACGAAGATTGCAAACCGGTTCTCGACAGGGTTGCGACCATTCTCGAAAGATACGCACGCGGTGAGATAGAAATAGACGGTCACACCGATAACGTGCCCATGAACAGTGCAAGGTTCCCTTCTAACGAGGAACTGTCCAGCGCAAGAGCAATGTCGGTTTTCTATTATCTCGTAGAGACCAGCAGTCTCAATCCATCCCTGATCAAGCATTCGGGATACGGTGAGAGAATGCCGATAGCCGACAATTCAACCGAAGCGGGAAGAGCACGCAACAGACGTGTTGAGATAAGAATCTATAACAACAATTAGGGTGGGGGAAAGAGATCCTATGAAAAAGAATCTGCTCACGGTCCTTATACTGGCTCTGCTCATCGTCAATCTGACCTTCTCGGTCATCACGATGATCAGCATCACCGGTACCAACAAGAAGACCGCTGCACTTGTCGATACGATCGCAACAGTACTCAATCTTGAGCTGGCTGTCGACGGAGAGGACGAAGGTCCTGCCGTAAGTCTTGCCGATACCGAGATCTACACCATCGGTGATTCGATGACCATACCTCTCAGGATGGGAGCGAGCGGCAAGCAGGAATATATGATCTGCAGGATCGCACTTTCGATAAATACGAAGGATGACGATTACAAGAAGTATAATTCCGAGACTATCGGTACTTACGAGAACTACATCAAAGAGGCTATCGAGGGAGTAATCTCCAGTTATGATTCCGCATATCTGAGCAATCCCGCCAACCGTGACGAAGTCAAGAAGGAATGCCTCTCAGCCATTCAGAAGTGGCTTGATTCCAAGGTTGTATATGACATATCCATCAGTGATGTGAAGTTCGGATAAAACGCACGGAGGTTTGCCCGGTGGGTGAGATCCTTTCGCAAAACGAAATAGACGCCCTATTAAACCAGCTCTCGACAGGCGAATTGGAAGTGGAGTCCATCTCCAATGCAGAGGAAAAGCCGGTCAAGGATTATGACTTCAGCAGGCCTACCAAGTTCTCCAAGGAGCACCTGCGTACTCTTGAGATAATCTTTGAGCATTACGGAAGACTCATTTCCACAAACCTTCCCGTTATCCTGAGAAAGAACGCACAGGTTACCGTAGCCAGTTCCGAGACCGTTACGTTCAGCGAGTTTACCAACGCTCTTTCAAACCCCAGCATTCTCGGAATAGTAGGATTTGAACCTCTCGGCGGCAACATCATTATCGATCTTGCGACCAACATTGCATTTTCAATGATAGACAGAATGCTCGGCGGTGAAGGAACACCTCTTGATAAGACGAGAGAGTTCTCCGATATCGAGCTTTCGATACTCCAGAAGATCATGATTATGTTTACCCAGCTCCTTCGTGATCCCTGGAAAAACGTTCTTGACGTATCACCTGTGCTTACAAGGCTTGAGACCAATCCCCAGTTTGCACAGATCATAGCACCCGGTGAGATGATCGCCGTCGTGACCCTCAACATCAAGATCGGAGATGTTGAAGGCTTTATGAATATGTGTCTTCCTTTCATCACTCTCGAAGATGTCATGGACAGGCTCAATACCAAGTTCTGGTATTCGACCATGCAGGAGAACAAGGATGAATATGCGAAGGACAATATCGAGGCGATGCTCAAGAGAGTTGTGATCCCTGTCAAGGCCGTTCTCGGTACAAGCAAGATCTCTGTAAGCGATTTCATGAATCTTCAGGTCGGTGACTGCATAAGGCTCGATGCCAAGGTGGACTCCGATATGAATATATATGTCGGTAATATCAAAAAATTCACCGCCCTGCCCGGTGCCAGTGACGATTCGTATGCTGTCAGGGTAACTTCGGTGATTAGAGAGGAGGAGTAACAGATGGATGGAATGCTGTCCCAGGATGAGATCAATGCTCTCCTTAGCGGTATGGATCTGTCTGGAGATGAAGCTCCGGATTTAAGTGGGGTAGATATGCCCCAGGCTACGGAAAAACCTTCCACTGACCCTTATCTGGTAGATGCACAGCCCGTAACCGGCGGTGATGAACTTCTCAATGAGGTTGAGAGGGATGCCATCGGTGAAGTTGCCAATATCAGTATGGGTTCTTCGGCGACCACGCTTTACTCCCTCGTCAACAGGAAGGTCAATATCACCACACCGGTCGTTACGCTGTGTACGTGGCAGGAACTGATAGAGAACTTCGAGAAGCCCTGTGTGTTCATCAGGATCCAATACACCAAGGGTCTCGACGGATCGGATATACTCGTCCTTAAAGAACACGATGTTAAGGTCATCACCGACCTTATGATGGGAGGAGACGGCACCAACACCGACGGAGAACTCGGAGAACTTCATCTCTCTGCGATTTCCGAGGCAATGAACCAGATGATGGGTTCATCCGCCACATCCCTTTCGACAATGCTCGGAACGATGATCGATATCTCGCCGCCGGAAAGCTCGCTCCTCGATCTCAAGAGCTTCGATGACGGCTCGGCGATCTCACCTTTCCTCGGCGGAACGTTCTGCATGATCCAGTTTGCGATGCAGATAGGAGAGAATCTCGTGGATTCGACTATCATGCAGCTGTATCCCATAGATTTCGCCAAGAAGATAGTAGAGACATTCATGGGGACACAGCAGACAGAAGAGCCCGCTCCCGAACCCGCACCTGCTCCCGCACCGGCACCCGGACCCGCTCCGGGACCCGCACCCACACCGATGGGTCAGCCTATGGGACAGCCGATGGGAGATCCTTCCCAGATGGGCTATGGTCAGCCGATGGGAATGCCCCAGATGGGTTACGGCCAGCCGATGGGAATGCCTCAGATGGGTTACGGAATGCCGATGGGAGGAATGCCTCAGATGGGTTACGGACAGGCACCTCAGCCTATGAACATTCAGGCCGCAACATTCCAGAATTTCAGCGGCGACCTGAGCGGTATCCAGGGCGGAGAAAATATCGGACTTATAATGGATGTTCCTCTTGAGGTCACGGTTGAACTCGGCAGGACATCGAAATCAATTTCCGATATCCTCAATTTTGCTCCCGGTACGATCATCGAACTTGACAGGATCGCCGGCGAACCGATAGACGTGCTTGTTAACGGCAAGTTTGTCGCAAAGGGCGAGGTTGTTGTTATCGAAGAGAACTTTGGTATCAGAGTAACAGAGATAATTAAGCAGTAATTACTACCTGACGGTACATTAATAATTTTCGGAGGATTTTAATTATGGCAAAGAATATCCTGATCTGTGATGATGCTGCATTCATGAGGATGATGATCAAAGATATCCTCAGCAAGAACGGTTACAATGTTGCGGGAGAAGCAGAGAACGGAGCTAAGGCTGTCGAGAAGTACAAGGAAGTTAATCCCGACCTCGTACTTATGGACATTACCATGCCCGAGATGGATGGCATTCAGGCCCTCAAGGCTATCAAAGCCGCTGATGCAGGTGCCAAGGTCATCATGTGTTCCGCAATGGGACAGCAGGCAATGGTTATCGAGTCCATCCAGGCCGGCGCCAAGGATTTCATAGTCAAGCCCTTCCAGGCTGACAGAGTATTAGAGGCTGTCAAAAAGGTAATAGGATGACACCATGATCCTTCTTTCATCCCATTCTTTATCTGATATTGCGCAATTATTTACAGTGCTGATCATCTTTATATTTGTTCTGGCACTCAGTATGTTCTGCGCAAAATGGATGGGAAATTACCAGAAGGCACAGTCTGCGGGCGGCAGTGCGGAGGTCATTGAGACCATTCGTATCGCCCAGGGAAAATGGGTCCAGATCATCCGTGTAGGTTCCAAGTACAAGGTGATCGCCATTTCCAGAGACAGTGTTACCTATCTGGGTGACGTGGATGAAAGCGATATCAAGATTACGGATCCGGGTGAAAAGAAATCGTTCTCCGAGATCCTTTCCAAAGCATTTTCCGATAAGGATGATCTTTCCGGAGGAAAGCAGGAATAATGTTTATGAACGCGCTTGCTGCCGGAAAAAATATCATAAGAGTAACCCTTGCGCTGGGTATGATCCTTTTTGCATGTCTTTTCTTTCACGGAAAGGTATATGCGCTGGATAATGACCACCAGGCGGGGGAAACCGATATCAGTACCGTTATCGATCCTCCCGGAACTTATGATACCCCCGAAGATCTCGATACCATCAATACAGTTAACAGACTTACCATCACTTACAATGATGATAACGGTTCTCTGAATTCTTCTCTGAGAATTCTCATAACCCTTACCCTCATTGCGATAGCACCGCTTTTACTGCTGGTAATGACCTCTTTTACGAGGATCATCATCGTGCTCCATTTTACGAGAGCGGCGCTCAATACGCAGACCGCACCGCCCAATCAGGTTCTGATCGCGCTGTCGCTCATTCTTACCTTTTTCATAATGCAGCCCACCATTGAGGAGATCAATGTAAATGCTGTCATTCCCTTTGAAGCGGGAACGATAGATCAGGATCAGTTCCTGGAGAATGCGATGACTCCTTTGAGGAATTTTATGGAGCCGCAGACTCAGGTAAAGGATGTGCGGCTTTTTTATGATATTGCAGGTATGGAGTGGGACGGAACACTTGAGTCCATTCCCAATTCGATCCTTATCCCGGCTTTCATGATCTCCGAACTGAGAGTCGCATTCTGGATCGGCTTTATGATCTACATACCTTTCATAGTCATTGATATGGTTGTGGCCTCGGTACTCATGAGTATGGGTATGATGATGCTGCCGCCTACGACAATATCGATGCCGTTCAAGATACTTCTTTTCGTCCTCGCGGACGGATGGGCACTTATCATCGGCCAGCTTGTACGAACGTTCTATTAGCGTAGCTTATAAGGAGAGTTAAAGATGACACCCGAAGCTGCTAGCGAAATGATCCACAGCGGTCTGTATATGATCATGAAATGTGCACTTCCCGTGCTTCTGGTCTCGATGGCCATCGGTCTCGTGATCAGTATTTTCCAGACCGTTACATCCATACAGGAACAGACGCTCACATTCGTGCCCAAGGTTCTGGGAATCTTTCTGACCCTGATGCTTCTGGGCAACTGGATAATGAATAATCTGGTCGAATTTACTACCGGACTCTGGAGCACTTTTGTTTATTACGTTCATAAGTGAAAATAGCGGATGCTGAATTTAGCTTTTTCAATTTACGATCTGGAATATTTTCTGCTGATACTTGTCAGGGTTTCCTGCTTTGTATATATATGTCCTTT
>JAGCRJ010000183.1 GCA_017964745.1 Lachnospiraceae bacterium | reverse complement strand
GCCGACATCTCCGAAATGAAGGAAGAAATCATCCCTTCCCTCGAGATGTGCGATCCTCTCCCTGTAATCAACGGAAGATCTTCAGATCATTCCGTGGACTTCCTATCCTTTTTCAAGCAGGAACTCGGCAAGATAGCTTCCGTCCTGTCCGGTGATACCGGTAATAAGTGCTTTCTTCATAAAAGTCTCCGATCATTTCCTGTAATAAGCGGCAAGCTTCTTAACCGCTGCGATGGTATCTTCAATATCCTTATCCGTCATCGCGGGATAAAGAGGAATGCTCATGATGCCCTTATATACTTCCTCGGCATTGGGGCAGAGTCCCTTTTCGTATCCGAGATGCCTGTAATGGGGGAACCAGTATACGGGAACATAATGAACCTGGCACTGTACATTCTCCGCACTCATCGCATCGAAGAATTCACGTCTGGTGCAGGTCAGCTTATCGAGATCGAGTCTGATGATATACAGATGTCTGGATGTATCGGACTCGGGGATATTCTTCTGGACTATGATCCCCGGAACATCCTTAAACGCCTCGTCATAAGCCGCTACGATCTTCTTTCGTCTTGCGACGAATTCATCTATGCGGTCAAGCTGGCTAATGAGCAGCGCTGCCTGGAAATCGGTCATTCTGTAGTTATAGCCGAGGCTTATCTGCTCGTAATACCAGGGTCCCTCGTGAGGAGCGCCTTCCATTTCATCCTCATCATGGGTTATGCCGTGTGTGTGTGCAAGAACAAGCTTCTTGTAATATTCGTCATTATTGGTGAGTATCGCACCGCCCTCGCCTGCGGTAACGGTCTTGACCGGATGGAAAGAAAAACAGGTCATGTCCGCGATATTACCTACCATCTTACCGTTATATGAGGATCCGATGGAATGCGCCGCATCCTCAATGAAAACAAGACCGAACTCGTCACAGATCGCACGGATCTCATCGGCCTGTACCACCTGTCCGGTAAAGTCGACCGCAATGACCGCCCTGGTCCTGTCGGTGATATGAGCCCTGATGCTTGCGGGATCGATATTGTAAGTTTCGGGGTTGATGTCTGCGAAAACGGGTTTTGCCCCGCAGTAAAGAACGCAGTTAGCGGATGCTGCGAATGTGATGGGTGTTGTGATGACTTCATCGCCTTCCTTTATCCCTGCGGCGATGCAGGCACAATGAAGAGCGCTGGTTCCGCTGTTTACGACAACCGCATGCTTTGCACCGGTATAGGAAGCAAGTCTTTCTTCCGCCTCCTTGACCTTGGGGCCGCATGTGATAAACGGTCCTTCGAGAACTTCCCTGACAGCCTCGATATCCTTTTCGGATATCCACTGTCTTCCGTAGTAGATCTTATCTTCCCTGACGGGCTTTCCGCCGAGTATTGCGGGTAATTCCATTGTACGTCCTTTCGACCGAAGCTTACTGCTCGGTATTCCTTCTTCTTGCCCTGTTTCTGATGGCGTTGTATTTCCTGATATTCATCCTCTCGGAAATACGGGCTATATGATAAAACGTAGGCTTGAGACGGCACGCTTCCTCGGGAGTGATAACGTGATAAAGGTTCTCCCTGAGGAATTCGAATATAGTCTCCCTGCCGTCGAGATTCTCGTTGTTCGTGGAGATGCACATGGTGAGAACACCTTTTTTATGATGCTTCCAGAAGGGAGATACGGGTATGAACTTGACTCCCTCGATCATATAAGGCTTTCTGCTCATTCCGTCGGAAAAATAATTGATCCCGAGCTTCTTGCATGCTCTTATCGTATTGAGATCGTATGAATGATTGGGCGCTGCGAAGATCTCGGTATCAAGATCCTGCTGGGCCAGTATATGCTTTCCTTCCCTTAGCTTTTTGAGCTGGGAATCATAGCTCATTCCGGCATATTCGGTGGAAACATCCCCGGATATCAGACCGATGCTCTTGCCGGTGGCAAGGTGGTAAGTGCCGTGCATGGCAATGCCGTAGCCTTCCGCCTTAAGCTCACGGACAAAGTTCCAGAAATCCCTGTTAACGTTATCCTTAACAAGCTTGGGATCGCGGTTTTCGGGTATGACACACAGAAGCGGTTTAATTCCCGTTTCATCGAAAAACTGCCTGAAAATCTCAAATTTTTTCCTGTCGAGTGTGGGACATATGTCCTCAAGTCTTACCAGTATCGGATAATCAACTTTCCTTGCCATAAGTAAGGTCCCCTTCATTGATAAAAACCCGTGTACACAATAAACCCATAATTACATATATTTTATGATATTTTGGCTATTATAGCAACTTAAGGATAAATTAAGGAAAAGTAAGAAAAAAACGGAACCTTACTTTCGTAAGATACCGTTACAAGAGCTGATGACCAGAATCGAACTGGTGACCTCCGCCTTACCAACGGGTAAAAATGCTTTGGCCAATTTTTCATAAATTGCCGCAAATTCATGTTTTATGCTGTCTGCAGCAATTCATTGTTTTATCCCGTTTTTTGTTTTTTTATATGTTTTTACATTTTTGTTAGCCAAATGTTAGCCAAAAACAAACTGCCGAACTCACATCTAAAAACTGTTAGGCATTGTAATCTTTATGCTGATACAAAACAGTCAGGTTATCCCCCAAAACCTTTGTCTTCTGCATCCAGTATAAAATATCTCCGCCATAAACCGCTTTGTCCTTCTTGAAAAAAGACACCACGCAACAATACTCAGGGTTCTCTTCCCTATGTTTTAGGAAAATATATACCGTATCCGAATCTCCCTTAAATTGACTCTCTATAATATAGTCGGCATTGATCAGTGATGCCATATGTGGATGGTTTCTTGTAGTAAATACTCTGATAATATTGTCAGTATCTATATATTCCTCCAGAAACCTTAGTGAGCTTATTCGACTTTGAATGTCTTTATCCGGAACCGGATTCACATAAAATCTGCTATTCTCAAGTCTTGAATCGGTTATCCTTTTCTTATAAATGATATCATCCAATGTCTTCTTTCTGTTTCGCGGAATATCAATATCCTTTAAATACTGTAATCCTGTCAGATGATAAAAGTCTTCATCACGAAAATCTACTCTTAACTCCAATAGTTTTCTATTCCGCGACAGTATGAATTTGTACTCATATCTTGATAAAGCAACATATTTTGCAGCCGCTTCATATATTTTATCCATGCTATAATATCCTTATCATGACAAAAAGCCCTACATTCCTGCAGGGCTTTGTCATCACTCTAAGCAACTTTCTTTCGCCGAAGCTAAGATGGGCTATGGTAAGTTGCCACCTTTGTAAACCTCCATGTTCACCGCTTCCCATCGCGGATTCCACTTCATCGGCATATAAAGCATTTTTACGAGTATG
>JAGCRJ010000182.1 GCA_017964745.1 Lachnospiraceae bacterium | reverse complement strand
TCGGGGCGTATTCCTATTCCGGTATCGCTTACTGTAAGTACGAGGTCGAACATATCCTCCCTGTAATCGCCGGATACGGAGATCCTTACATAGCCCTCATTGGTATACTTTACGGCATTAGTTATCAGGTTGATCAGAACCTGTTCTATCTTGTTCTCATCTCCGGTGAGTACGGATGGCATACCGGGATCGATATCTATGGATATGCGGAGATTCTTTTCAACTGCTTTCTTTTCGAGCATCTCACCGCATGTCGAGGTAAGCTCGACTATCGAGTATTCCTTTTCATCAAGTTCGAAATTGCCCGCTTCTATTTTGGAAAAATCGAGAACATCATTGATAAGGCTGAGCAGCAGATGCCCGGCCTTTTCAACATCCCTTGAATATCCGAGTATGACCATGTCCTGGGATTCCCTCGAGATCATCTCGTTCATTCCGAGGATGGTGTTGATGGGCGTCCTGATCTCGTGCGACATGGAGCTGAGGAAGCTGCTCTTCGCATTCGATGCTTCAAGCGCGCGCTTCTCCGCTATCGCAAGCTTTTCATTCTTTTCCTCGATGGAGGAGATGTAATCGCTCTCCTTGGTCACGTCATAGAACTCGATGAGATATCCCACTATGCTGAGATGTCCGCGGATCAGATATCTGTTCTTGGTCAGATACCTTACTTCACTCTTCAGTACCCTTCCGGAAATCCTGATCACCTTACGGTAAACGGCTTTGCCCACGTCGGATTCCTTCTCGATCATTTTGTCGAAGCCTCCGAGCAGTTCAGCGATCCTGCCTTTTTTATCCCGCAGGCTCATATCTATCTCCTGATCACTCAGTTCCTCGAAATACTGGCGGGCAAGATCGTTGGATCCGAGATATTTTTTCTTTTTGTCGAAGACTATATATGCATACTCTTCCATCTTCTCCCAGGAGCGCATGACATTATAAGACATGTCATACATATCCATCCTGTTATAGATCACGAGAATTATGATCTCGGTGATAAGATATCCGATGCAGTTGAATTCAAACTCTATCCTGAATAACCTGTTGAATACATAGATCAGCACATTTATGGAAAGGAAAAGGAAAAACAGGATCGTGGTCTTGTACGATACAAGCGTTTTTCTGATAAATGCACGGATGCAAAGAACTCCGCTTGCCGCAATATATGAAAAGAGAAGTATAAGATAAAGCTTATGGAGCGGACCGTATTCCTTGACAAGAACGGTATAGCCGCCCGCATCGGCGATCCCGATATTCTTATAATATATGGGATAATGTCCTATCGTAAGGACCATTCCGAACATAAATGTGGAAAAAAGAAACATAAGAAATCTCAGAGCATGATTGATCCTGATCCTGGTCATATCGGCTCCGATACAGAAGACAAAAAAGGGAAGATAGCATGCGCCGAGATATACGCAGTCATTGGCAATGATCGCGGCATCAACGGTACGGGAAACAGAGACACTCAGATATCCGAAATTGGATACAACGATGGAACACATAAGGAGAACGGTGTAAATGTTGGGACGCACACCGGATTCAACCAGAAGAACGATATTGAAGATCGCAAAGATGAATGCGACCAGATATAGAAAAATTACTATGTTCAATCTAATCCACCTTCATAAATTTCACATAGTCCTTCTCAGTCATGGGCCTTGCATAATAAAAGCCCTGGATGAAATCACATCCCTGAGATTCGAACCAGTCGGATACCTCCTTTGATTCTACACCTTCTACGACAATATGTGCACCCATACTCTTGATAAGATTGATAGCCTCTCCGAGAATGCGTCTCTTGGAAGGATCCGCAGCTTCATCGGTAAGTGTCTTATCAAGCTTGATAACCTTATAAGGGAAGGACATGACACGGTGCAGATTGGAATAACCCGAGCCGTAATCGTCAAGCGAGAACCTGATGCCTTCCGCGCTCATCTGGTTCATGGTCTCGAGTACTCTCTCGTAAGCTCCGTCCGCAGCGGTCTCGGTGATCTCGAAATTGATCCATGAAGGATCGATCTTGTACTCCTTCATGTACTTCTTGATCTTGTCAGCCATATCGGCCTGCATGCACTGGATTATGGACAGATTTACCTCGACATAATCGACGCCGAGCTCTTCGGGATGATGTTCGGAAAGGAACCTGCAGACATCACGTATGACGAAATCTCCGATATTTACTATCCTGCCGGTTCTTTCCGCGGCGGGAATGAATATCGAAGGAGAGATAGATCCGAACTCTTCGGAATTAAGTCTTATAAGTGCCTCGGCACATCTGTACTCCTTATCCTTAAGCGAGTAGATGGGCTGATAATACATCTCAAATCTGTTGTGTCTGATCGCATCTTCAATGATGTTGTCGATCGAATTGAGGATAACGAATTCCCTGTCAAAAGAGATCTCGGAATATCTTACGGGCTTCCAGGGCTCGACAAGGTTCTGAACTCTCTCGGAGAACTTGAGAAGTTCATCCTTGGTGGAGATATCTTCGGGAACAAGAACGGAGCAGATGCACATCTCAAGCTTAAGATCGAATCCGCCTCCGCCGAAGCCCTCGGAGTATCTCTTTACAAGCTTTCCGAGCTGCTTCTTGATAAGGTCTCTGTCAAAGCGTCCCTGGATTATGTTCGCAAAAAGACCGCCTCTCAAATAGTAAAAGTCGGAAGAAACCAGAAGTCCCCTGTATCTTTCTTTAATAAGGGTATCTCCTATGGAATGAAGCATTCTTCTGTAGATCCTGATGTCGGTAAGGCTTCTGATCTCCGCATCATTCGAGATCTTGCAGAGGATGATGACCGCATTGCGGCCGCTCAGGATCACATTCTCAACATCGTTTTCAAATGGAATAAAGGAAGAAAGTCCGGTTTCAAGGTCGATGGATTCATCGGGCCTGAACACGAAAAATGCAAGTAAAAGAACGGAAAGTGAAGCTCCGAACATTGCGGTCAGGAGTGCAGGATAAGCCTCCTGTATAAGGATGGCCGCGACATTGATGGGATATACGAGAAGCATCGCAAGGAACTTCTCGGTGCTCAATCTCTTCTTGATGATTATCAGCTGAACAAGACTGAATACCATGAAATAGAAACCGAAATAATCGAAGAACTGCATATACTCTCCGCGTACATAGCAGAGTCCTTCTTCGGTAACGGTATAGTAAAACAATTTCTGGTTAAAGAAATTGGAATAGACTAATGCAAGATATCCCAGAAGGGGAACGAAATAAAAGAATCCGATTCGCAGATCGGATTTGATCCGGCTCCAGGTTCCGCTCATGATACCGTAAAGACGGATGAGAAGGGGAAGCTGGACTGCCCTGAGGAAACAGAATATATATCCCATAACGAATCTGAAAAGCATTGAAGAACCGATGACAGTATATTCGTTATAGGGAATGGAACGGAGTACATCAAAAAGACAGCTGAAGATCATTAAGATCGTAAGCTGAATGAATGATCTGTTGAGCCTGCCAAGGTACATCTTGCGAAGCAAGAGTGAAACCACTATCGCAAAAAGCATGCACACAGAACAGATATCAAAATATATAATCCTGTCCACTATTTGCACTTAAAATAGTCCCCCACTGACAGTTTTAAGTATATCAATTAAAACAGATTAAAAACAACTTAAAAACACAAAAAACTGCAGGGTATAACCCTGCAGTTTAATTGTAAAACGATTAAGCGAGCTGATCCCAGTAGTTCTTGATTGCGAAGTAAAGGATAAGTACGCTGATGATAGCACTGCCGATAGCTCTTATACCGGTGCTGGCTCCAGTTCCCTGCATAGCTCCGAGAATGAAGCTGAGGATGATGTTGCATACCTGGCATCCGCAGATGATGAAGAAACCAACCTTCTTCTTCTTGAAGAGAAGTGTGGTGACGCCAACGATGATTGCAACTTCAAGGATCACGGTAACGAGCATAAGGACAATGAAGAGGGGTCCGAGAACGAACGATCCTACAAGGCCGAGAACTGAAACAACAAGTGCAATGATGTTAACGATAAATACGAACCAGAGCCAGAACTTAGCAAAACCTTTCCATTCAAACATTTTTATTCTTCCTCCTGTGAATAAAATAAAGTTTCCTTGAGTATTTTAGCGTATTAAAGCAATAAACACAACAGTAAATATACTATATTTTGTGTTATTTTATTAAAAAAGTATGTCTTTGAAACAAATTAGCGGTTTGTTGTTTACATAATCAAAGCTGTGATGGGCTCCGCCGGCACACCATTTCTCATATTCGCATTCCCGGCAGTCCTTATTCCTCTCGGAAAGGTGCTTTCTGAATGTCTCAAAACGGTTATTCCAGATATCGGTAAACGATTCTGTCATGACATTTCCGAATATCGTCTCGGGACCGGGCATAATATCAAGACATCC
>JAGCRJ010000181.1 GCA_017964745.1 Lachnospiraceae bacterium | reverse complement strand
GGGATTGATCCCTCTTCAGTAATTGTATTCAAATCGGCCGGAAACCTTTGCAAATCCGCATTTTTCAAAGCATGCTTCGGAAGCGCGATTTCCTTTTTTGACCCGTCCTATCAGTTTTGTGACTTCGGGTCTGTCTTCCTTCAGTCTGGTTTTGCCCAGTTCAAGCAGGATCTGTCCGTATCCGCATCCGCGTTTTTCCGGAGATACACTGTATCCTATTTCGGCCTCTTCGCCGCTTATATTAAAACGGATCTGACCTGCCGCTTCATCATCTTCCATCAAAATATACTGTCTGCGGTCCTCGTCGTTTATCAGATCCGAAAACCATTTTATGTGGTCTTCGTACGGTATCGGTTCGGTGCTGAAAGAGTTGGCTCTGACGAGGGGATCGTTGGCCCAGGCAAAGAGCAGGTCGATGTCATTTTCGCTGACATTTCTCAGATATATTTTTTTATTGTTCTTTTCGAATGCTTCGGGCATGTTTTAATTATTCTCCGAAATTCAATGATCTTAATTCAGATTTTATTAAAGGTATCCGCTAAAATCAACCGTATTGTCCCCGCACCTATGTGGAAAATATTCCCCATCCCCCGATGTAGTATAAGGGTATCGGCAGGAGGAAGCTTTTGTGAGCAGGCTAAGACTGATTACCGGACCTTCCGGCTCGGGAAAGAGCACGGAGGTTTATAAAGAGATAATAGAAAGAGCCGGAAAGGAAAGAGACCGCAATTTCCTTTTCATAGTTCCGGACCAGGCTGCGATGAGTGCCCAGAAGGCGCTTGTTTCATTGAGCCCCGACAAGGGAATACTTAATATCGATGTTCTCGGCTTCGGCAGGCTTTCGCACAGGATACTTGAAGAAACCGGTCAGGAGGAGATTCCCGTTCTCGATGATACGGGAATGAGTCTTGTGATCCAGAAGGTTGCGACTTCCGCCAGGGCGCAGCTTCCCGTTCTCGGAAACAGGCTTGATTCCGCCGGTATGATCGCGGAAGTAAAGAGTGCGATATCCGAGTTTATGCAATACGGCATCACTCCTGCGGGAATGGACGATCTGATAGACTGCTGCCTAGGAAGGGGAGCATTAAGGGGAAAGCTGAAGGATCTTTCGGTCATCTACGGGCTTTTCGAACAGTATATAGAAGGCCATTACATCACAAGGGAAGAAAAGCTTGATATCCTTTGCGAAGCGATTCCCTCATCTTCCATAGTTCCCGATTCGGTCATTGTGTTCGACGGATTCACGGGCTTTACTCCGGTACAGATGAGAGTCATAAGTGCGCTCATGTCCAGATGCGCCGAGATGATAGTTACCCTCGAATGTTCCGCGGGTGAAGACGTGCGTACTCCTGCGGGCGAAGAGGAACTCTTTTTCCTTTCGCACAAGACCGCCGCATCCCTCATAAAGTGTGCGAAAGAAGCCGGGATGGAAGTGCCCGATCCCGAAAGCTGCTCACATCCTTTGCCTGACCGTGACATAGCTCTCCTTGAAAAGAATCTTTTCCGTAAGAAGAGAACGCCTGCCGGCAGTGATCATTCCGGATCGGTCCACATCATGGAAATGACGGATCCCGGAGCCGAAGTGCGGTATCTCGGAGTAAAGCTGAGGGAGCTTCTTTCGGAAAAGGGATATCAGTACAGGGATATTGCGATCGTGTGCGGCGACATTGCGGGTTATGCTCCGTACTTCCAAAGGGAGTTCAAGGCGCTCGGAATTCCTTTCTATCTTGATAATGTAAACGGACTTGCGCTCGACCCTCTTGCGGAAACAGTGCAGGCTTATCTTGATATCCTCTCGGAGGATTTCCCTCCCGCTTCGGTCACGAGACTCCTTAAAGCCGGACTGACGGGGATACCCGCGGATGAGACCGATCTTCTCGATAATTACATAAGACAGACCGGTGTCAGGGGTTTCAATTCATGGTACAGGGAATTTACTAAGACTGTCAGATCCAGGAGAAATGACACCGAATACCTCGGCAGGATCAACGCGATAAGGCGCAAGGTCATCGCACTC
>JAGCRJ010000180.1 GCA_017964745.1 Lachnospiraceae bacterium | reverse complement strand
TGTTTCGATCATTTTTCTCTCCTGTATGAGTAAAACAGAGGAACCGTCCCCCTGTTTTCTTTTACCTGGTCTCGAGGAACTGTAATTCCCTTGCGGCATCCGCATCGTCGGGATACTTGGCAAGATATTCCTTCATAAGCTGATAAGCGGTCTCAAAGTCCGCAGTGTATTCATAAGCCACGGCAAGGTTGTATTCGAGGCTCTTGGCAAAGGTTCCGTCGTCTGCTTCGATACCTGCCTTGAATGCTTCGAGCGCAGCTTCGTACATACCCATCTTGAGCCTGCACAGTCCAAGCTGGTCATAGAGCTCGGAGTTTGCGCCCTTTGTGCCGATGTAGCTTTCATAGACATTGGCAGCGTAGTTGTATTCACCCATAGCTTCGTATGCCCTTCCGAGGAAGAGTGAGCTGGTAACGGAGCTGTCTGCACTTCTTGCACTCTCCAAAGTGTTGGCAGCCTGGGTGTAGTCACCTAGGTAGTAATACATCCTTCCTTTTTCGGAATCGGTCATCGTGCCGGTATCCTGTGAAAGGGCGGTGCGCAGGTATTCAAGACCCGCGTCTCTGTATCCTATCGCGGAGAGCATTTCGTAGATACTGATGAGCGTGTCGTAATCGTCGGGGTTTCTGGAGATAACGACATTAAAGTCAGATACCGCTCCGTCGAAATTGCCCTGCTTAAGTCTTGCGGAAGCCCTGAGAAGGTAGCTTTCCGTGTCATCGCAGAAGGCAATGATCGCATCGTATCTGTCCTCGGCGGATGCATAATCTCCCATGCTGTCGTAGGCTGCGGCAAGGTAGAAGTTGATGTCGGTATCCATGGAATCGGGATATCCGGTACCTGAGTGAAGGGCGGTCACGAACTGCTGGGATGCGCTGACATAGTCCGCTTTTCCCATATATGCGATGCCCCTTGCCCTTGCGATCTCCCTCGCATCCTCTCCTGCCTGTTCGGCACCGGAAAGTGCGGTGAGAGCTCCGTCGTAATCCATCACGCTGAGTGCTTCGTATGCGGTCTTGAGGTTATCGGCCTTTTTGCCGCATCCGCAAAGTGCCATGCATACGCACAAAGCAAGCACTGCCTTTATGACAGCGCCTGCTCTTGTTTTTGATATGTTCAATTTATTGCAACCGTAATCTGGTTTCATTAATCCTTAAGTTCCGAAGTACAGTGAGGGCATCTGGTTGCTTCGATATTGATCTCGCTCTTGCAGAAAGGGCAGATCTTGGTGGTCTTGGGAGCGTCTTCCTTTTTCTTGGATACCTTATCGGCAGCCTTGTTCATAGCCTTAACAATGAGGAAGACTACGATAGCCATGAGGAGGAAGTTGATGACAGCGGTGATGAACACACCGTAGTTAAGGGTTGATGCACCTGCCTCCTGAGCGGCTGCGAGTGTGTCATAGTGAGTTCCGTCGAGTGAAATAAACCAGTTGGTGAAATCTACACCGCCGGTGATAAGAGTGATCACGGGCATTATGATGTCATTTACCAGACTTGAGATGATCGCCTGGAAAGCTCCTCCGATGATGACACCGACTGCCATATCGAGGACATTTCCGCGCATGATGAATTTCTTGAATTCTCCGAAAAATCCCTTGGTCTTTTCAGCGGCAACGGCCGTTTTCTTCTTCTCTTCTTCTGCCATTTTTATGCTCCTTTCAGGTCCCTACGGACCCCATATATTTTACCAATTTTACAGGGGTGTAGCAAGGAATAACGGCTGTTATTACGAAACCTCTGTGCCTACATATACCTCGTCGTAGAAATCCTTCTGATCGGATATAAACTCAAGGATGTCCGAAGACAAAGCCTCAGGATTGTTGTCCATAAAGGTACTGACAACGTCATATCTGGAACTGTTACCCTTTACATAGTTAAGGACAGCTACAACAAATCCGTAATATGAATCTTTTATGTTATTAAGTCTGATCGTGAACTCTTCCATAACCGGCCTCCTTAATGAAAATCTCGAACCACATAGAAAATGTTATACTCATCAAAACCATGGTTTTCAAACCAGTACACATATGCTTTTCCGTCAATTCCGAATGATGTATGAGCTGCAATTCTTTTGTTTTTATATTGCGTCTCATAAATCTGATTTATTTCCGATCTGATTTTAGCATATTCCTTGGGGTTAAGCCAAAAAGAAGGCTTTGAATAAAAGTTTCCCTTGCTGTCGATCGGCATAATATTATTCTTCATGCATTATCCTTTCTTGAATTGATCAAATTGCACATCTTCCCCCGAGAAATAAAGGTTTATTGCTCCGGTTTCGCAGGTCGTAAGGTAAGTGCAGCCCGCGCTTTTAAGGCGCTCCAGGGTTTCGGGATGCGGGTGACCGTACCTGTTATCAAGGCCTGCACTGTTGATCGCAAGGCGGGGATGAGTTGCATTCAGGAAATCCTCTGTTGTTGAGCCCGATGAGCCGTGGTGGGCTGTAATGTAGACATCCAAGCGTCTGCCGTTCAGCGCGGTGGAGATAGCCTGTGTGAGGGCTGTTTCTCCGCTTTCCTGAACGTCTCCGGGAATAAGGAGGGAGAAGGATGTGCCGGGTGATTCTCCGGGTTCGGAGACAGCGTGTGCATGGAATTCAGCCAGGATGCACATCGAGCCTGCGTTGGAATCTTCGGGGATGTAGGTTGAGGCCGGATGAAGGCAGGTAAAATACGTATCTCCGCTCTTCCATGCGTCACCGGCGCTTATGCACGTTACGGGGACGCCTGCTGCCCTGCATACACTTAAGAGCTGCTCCGTGTTCGCCGATCCGTCATCTCTCATCTGCGGCGTTATATAAACTCCTCTGATGTTAAGATTCCAACCTCCTGCGTTTTCTATAAGTTCCAGAAGCCCGTTAACGTGGTCCTCATCCGAATGGGATATGAATATACCGTCAATTCGGCTAAGGCCACTGTAGCGAAGGAACGGAAGGATGATGTACTGCCCGGTGTTCTTCTCCGAGGACGATCCTCCGTCGAATATATATACCTCTCCCGCATCCGTGATCATCACATTGCAGTTTCCCT
>JAGCRJ010000179.1 GCA_017964745.1 Lachnospiraceae bacterium | reverse complement strand
TTGATACCGACAAGGATCGAACCCGCGGTAACAAGAGCGACGAATACGGCAAGTCCGAGTATCAGTCTTCCGGTCAGTCCTGTAATGAAAATCTTCTTTTCTTTCATTTCTGCTCTACCCACTTTCTGTAAGATTGATAGGTGAATCCCTGATTGGCTAAATGATTAGGCTTTTTGTGACCGCCGGCAAGTCCTATCTCCTTGAGAACGTTGCCGTATGCTCCCGGCTTAAGCAAAAGCACCTGCGGTTTCCGTATATAATCCATTTCTCTCAGGTCCGCATAATCCGGATTGAATTCCGATAATAGCTCGTCGAGCCGGTTCGAGATATCCGTGTTGAAACCTGTCTTGCCTTTAGTTGATACAGCAACTATGAAATATCTTCCGGGCGTCGTATCGTGCTCTATTCCGATCGTCCACTCCGAGATGCCTTTATCACCATCGAGTCCGGATATGGCTTTTTCAATCAGATGTATATCCATCTTCTCACCGGCGATATTCAGTGTCTGCGAGCTTCGCATTACAAATTCGAAGATCGGTGACTTTCCGAGGAATCCCTGAACCCTGAGTATATCCTCCATTACATATCTGTACAGGCCGGAGAAATTGGTGATCACGGGCTTGTAGCATTTTCCGATCTCAAGCTCCAGCGGAAGAAGGGTATCCTCCCCACCGTCCACGGGAAGATATTCGTAAAATGCCGTCTCTGGCATCATTACATAATAGAATTCGTTGTCTTCAACCGCGGTTCCCATATAACACTCGGATGCACAATATGCCAGGTAATAATACTGTGCGTCTCCGATATATGCCCTGAGCGTTTTATCCTCCGCAAAGTATGACCTGTTACTGACCCCGCTCACAAGCTTTAATCCCGGCCAGAGCTTTTTGGCTATTCCGTAAGCTCCTCCCATGCAGAGATTCCTTACTTCATTGAGTCTGTCATTACTGACGGGAAGTGAAAGCAGGTATGTGCGTATATCATCCGGGATCTTATACCCTTCGGGTATGCGGCGTTTCGTCATCGCACTTAAGACTTCTTCCCAGAACTCTTCCAAATATGTAAAGAAGATCAGAAGGTCATACAGGAAAATACTTTCGATTACGGTTATATCGGGTTCCGCAAATCCGACCCAGAGTTTTACGAAAAGCCTGTCTCCGAGAGTATCGGAGAAAAGCGTTTTGAAGCCTCCCGCAAAATGTGATTCATCAAGGCTCCCTTCCTCATACAGAGATCTGAACAACGCTTCCGAAAGAAGAAGGTCCTTCGTGGATTCCTTTGAAAGATCGGTCCTGAAAGTATTAATGACAAATCTTTTTCCGCCGAATTCATTTAATATCTCTTCCTGGCGGTATCCTACCGCGTTTCCGTATCTTCTGAAAGCTTCGGACGTAACGGGGATATTCTTGGCTATACCTTCGGTTCCTGAGGTGCGGCAGTAATTTACGACCGGGTATACGGTCAGCTCATTCCCGCTTCCTCCCAGCATCCTGTCCACATAAGATCGGAAAGGCTCGTAATGCATAAGCGGAAGCCTTCTTCGATATTCTTCTATACCGTCGATCGTTTCGAAACCGTTGGCTTTTCCGAATGCGGTATCCTTATTGTCACGCATCAAAGTCAGCAGATTGTTCCGATTGATCTCATCCGCATGAAAACAATCCTCTTCAAGCCGATGCCAGTATTCTGCATTATCGAAATGCATAAATCCCCCCAAAAACCATTTACGTATCGGCAGTCTTGGCGTATCTGTTCATTACAAAAATATGATTATCGTATTCATACCGAGTGTGTAGCTGTGATGCACATATGCGGCCGTCTTTTGAAGCATGCTTATACCCATGTAAAAATCCTCATCTTCGTCAACATGATCAAAAGGATTAAAGTTTTCACCGGCACAGCGGATTCTTATACCGGTATTGTCATCAAGGGCAAAGCTTCTCATATCGATGGTCTTAAGATCGGAGTTGCTCTTCTGGATCATGACAGTGAGCAGTTCCTCTATAGCAAGACCCATCTTATAGATATTCTTCTTATCCATATTATTGGCCTGGCAGAATTCCTTAATACGTTCACTTGCATCGCAAACGCTCTCGACATTGGCCGCAACGGAATAATCGAGTACCTTGTTCTCCCTTTCCAGATGGTCGTCCAGGAGCAACATTCCGGAAAGCGGATATTTCTTCTTGGAATTAAGTGCCGATATGACCGCAACGATTATCCACGTAAGAACGATAGAAAGCATCGCGGATACCGGAAGAAAATTCCAGATATATGCATTTTCGATAAAGCAATATGAAAACAGTACGGCAACGGGCAGTATCAGTCTTCTGGGTGCAGTCAGGATATTTGAAAGAACGATCCTTCCCGTTGCATTGAAATACACCGACCATATCGTGGATATCACATTGGCAAGTACCGAAAGCCCGAGACTTAAAAGAGGCATGGTCAGTACTTCGGGTGAATTGAAGAGTGATTCAAGCGGTCCGTGGATCAGAACAAGCACGCCGCAGAAAACCACACTCATCACAAATCCGACGAGCATCTCAAGCTTGAACAAAACACGTATGCCGGTGTTTTCCCTTGCCGAATGATAAACACCCGTCATCTGAGCTCCCGCCTGAGGAACGCCGGAAACTATCATAAGAGACAATTCGGACAATGTGTTAAGTATTGCCCATACGGCCGCTCCGCTTGCTCCCGCAAGTTTTAAGATCAGTGCATTGACCGCAAACAGACGTACCGCATCATAGAAATTCCCCAGTGCGGTGGGACTTCCGTAATGAAGGATGGTTCCGCTTCCTTTTAAGCCGAACAGTTTGAGATCGAAACGGTAATCGGAATCCTTCCTGTTAAGACATGCAAAACCGTAAATGCAGGCGACCAGCGTGGAGATGACACTGGCCAGTGCCGCACCCGTCATCCCGAGCGGAATGACAAACAGAAGAACCATATCAAGGACCGAATCCACGATGACCATGATCACGGTCATCATAGAGATCTCTTTTCTCTTTCCGGCGAGCTGAAGATAGAAAACCGGGAAGTAGATCAGCATAAAGGGCAGGGAGCCAAGGAGCGAACCAAAGATATACGGATAAATATATCCGCCTAACTGATCGCCCTGGGCAAGGAAATCCGATACCGGACCTCCCGCGATTGCAAACAGTGAAAAAAGAATTCCCGCTATAAGTGCCAGTGTCAGCGCGGTATGGTAAAGCCTTTTTGCTTCACCGATGTTTTCCTGTCCCGCTTCGCGTGCGGAAAGAAAACTTCCTCCCGCGGCAATGAGTGCTCCTATACAGCACATAACAAGATATACCGGCATTGACAGGGTCACGGCACTCAGTCCGTCTTTCCCGAGCTTCAGTGAGATAAACACACTGTCGATAAGCGCGTTGATCGTTCCGCCGAGAAGCGAGAACATTATGGGAAAGAGATTGATCAGATATTGTCTTCGTAAAAAACTGTCGTCGTGGGTCATATTAATACCGAGTACTGTGCCTTCTTTCCTTTGAATACTTCATTGAGCATCTTCTTCGTATCATCGCCGAAAAGCGGACCGCATACCGACTGGATATCGTTTACGCAGCATAACGAAAAATTCACCTCGATCATTGTAGGCTCTCCGTCCTCATCGATCGCCACATCCCATCCCGCTATCCTGAAATGGCTTATGGATGGATGTGCATCCTTCACCAGTTCATAAGCTTTATCAAGATTTGGGATCTTCATATCGCTGAACAGATATCCATGCTCGGGATGCCTGTCGGTTTCAACGGCTCCGTGAAGAAAACCGTTCGAAAGTGAACCATCCTTTCTTACTCCGCAGAAAAGACCGCCGTGGGATATATTATCTACACGGTCTCCTCCGACGCCGATCCTGACAGCCGTGCAGAGAATCTTTACATCGCTTCCGTCAAGCCAGCTCATGATGCGCAGGGTATTGACCGATGAAGGATTCAGTGCCGCCATATCGGCATGCTGCTTGATAGGTTTCTGAACAATTACATCCGTAGGAATCTTTCTGAGAACTTTACGGAATTCCGAGAATATATCTTCTCCCGAAATAAAATGAACACCGAAGCCACCCTCGGAAAAGACCGCACGCTTAAGCACGACCTCAGGTTCGGCCTTGATACGGCGTTTTACTTCCTCACGGGTAATGAGCTTTCCGTGTTCATCCAGCCAGTTATGACCGACACGCATGGCGATCGTCTCGGGCTGACGCGTATGGGGAAAGAATTTCGCGTAATAGCATTTATTATCCATATATGCGGATTCGCGTCGGTCGTTGTAAAAACGGTCTATATGGATGAAATAGAAATCCTCCGGAATATATTCGGGATAGAATTTTCCGCCGGAACGATAAGTACAGAGCCTGTGGAATCTGTCGTCCATATGCCTTACATACGGGCTCCAGAATTTCTGAAGTTCCTCCTTCTGATCTTCTGTCAGTTTCGGAATATCCTTCATGGAAGAAAACTGCATCTTGCGATCCAGTCGCACTATTGCAGCGTTACAAAGTGAATCCAGGCTGGCTCTGCCTTCATTGAATTTACCGGTGAGCAAAGTATAAATATTGTCACCGAAAACCTGTATACCGGTAGGTAGTGTATTCATAAACTAAAAGATCACTCCTCAATGTTCAGAATATCGATGAAACCGGTAACCTCGAAAATCTCCATGACTTCTTCATTCGCATTCCTGATAGTCATGCTGCCCTGCTTGTTCATGATCTTCTGAGCGGAAAGAAGTACGCGAAGACCGGCGGATGAAACATAAGCAAGATTCTTAAGATCAAAGATGAGTTCCTTGATTCCTTCGATATTGTTCTTGACCTCTTCCTCAAGCTGGGGTGCGGTCATGGTATCAAGTCTTCCTTCAAGAGCGATCTCAAGTTTTGTTCCGTCAAGGTTTTTGTCGATAGTCATGTTGTTCTCCTTTTTTATTTGATCACCGGGCGTTAGGATCGTCTCCCCGTGATATTTTATAGCTACTTTATTCTCATACATGCGGTCATCCGCAAGTTTAAGAAGCTCCTTCAGATCAAAATCATCCTTGCCGTAAGCAAGTCCGCATGCAATGACGCACTCAACCTCATCCTTGTTCTCATTGAGTTTTGCCAGTGCATCCTCCCAGTCCTTCTTGAGCTTTTCCGCTTCGGTCTCCGTAAGATCCCAGCCGAGGAGCATGAACTCATCTCCGCCCATACGGAAACCGTAAACATTGTCTCTTTCGACAGCCTGAAGACTTCTTCCTGCTTTGACCAGAAGTGCATCGCCAGCTTCATGTCCGAGATTGTCATTGGTCCTCTTAAGATAGTTGACATCCATATTGTAGATGGCAACCTGATTCTGCTTGGGCATGAAATCGGAAAGCATCGACATATACTTACCCTTGTTGTAAAGACCGGTAAGCTTGTCGTGCTCGCTCTCGTAAGTGATCTGTTCACGCAGCAGTCCGTTTTCAATGAACAGCTTTATGACGTTGTAATGCATGCTGAAATTGTCATCATCCTCGAGACCGTCAGCATACAGATAAAGCGAATAATCGGTGCCGTGAATGGCACTGTCACAGATGTAACAAAGATAATCCTTGTCACCCAGATCGGGAAGTTTTCTGAACTCACCCTTGGTGGCGGCGAAAACATCCTCTCTTTCGATGCGTACGCTCTGTATTGATTTGGTCTCCTTATCAAGAAGATGTCTTTCCATCTTCCTGCCGCGACCGATATACATTACGACGCTTGAAACCTTGAAATACTTAAGAACAACCGGCAGACAGGATTCGTAATTACCCGAAAGCTTTTCCAGCATTGCCGTCTGGAATGCACTCAGTTCTCTCCAATCCTTAAGATAACCCGAAACATCACGCAAAAGAGTTGCGTACTGACTGGTATTATAGACATGATGCAATATCACATCGGTTCCGTCCTGATTCACGGGAAGGGAACGCGCTGTGTAATAATTGCCGCCGGCTCTGTCTGAAATCTCCCAGTCTTCTTCGTGATCGATAGTCTCCGTATCTATGTTGAACGCAGACCACGCCGACCACTGTTCATCGGTAAAATCCTCAACACCGTTTCGATAGAGTATGTTTCCCTGTCTGTCGGTAATGATGAATTCTCCGGCACGATTTTTTACAAAATCGCTGATGATCTTCTCATAATCCATATGTACCCCCCGAGTATGAAAAATCACTTTTTAATTATACACGATACACTGATTATAATCATCCTCTTTTGCCCCATAAATGCATAATTTTGCTCTTTACTTTAACAAGATAAAGTATTAAAATTTTATCTTGTAAAAGCATTTATGAATTTGTTGATTAACGTATGTATAAAGGAGAATCCTTACAATGAACGATAAACTCAGATCCGAATCTGTTGATCAGCTGTTCAAGGGAATCCTGGAGCTTCAGACCGTTGAGGAATGCTATTCATTTTTCGAAGATCTCTGCACCATAGGTGAGCTGGTAAGTATGTCACAGAGATTCGAGGTGGCCAAGATGCTCAAGGAAGGTCAGACTTACCTCGCAATATCCGCCAAGACCGGTGCTTCAACCGCGACCATAAGCCGTGTCAACAGAAGCCTCACTTACGGAAACGACGGATACGATATAGTCCTTGCCAGAATGAAGGATGAAAAATAATGATCATTGCAAAAATGACGGTTGCAGATGCAACCGTCATTTTTTATTTCATTTATTTAATTCTCGGAATCAGCCTCGATGATGTTTTCCTCGACAGGCTCGGGTTCGTTGTCCCTTGCTTCTTCGAGTGCATCCTTAACCTCGGATGCCGCCTTCTTAAGGTCCTTTCTTTCCTTTGCCTTGTAGGAAAGCTTATCCCTGTCCCTCTCGGGGATACCGTTCTCACTCATGATGATCTTGCCCTGGAAAAGAGCCTTTTCATCAATGATTATATTTCCGGTATGGATATCGCCGATGATCCTGGAAGTTGATGCAAGCTCAGCTCTTTCGGGAGCTATGACATTGCCTTCGATATCTCCGCCGACAATGATACCGCTGCATTTAACATTGCCCTTGATAATACCGCTGGTACCTATTACAAGAGTACCCTCGACATTCACGTTTCCGGTTATCTTGCCGTCGATACGTGCAGATCCCGGTGCGGCAAAATCTCCGTTCACCACAGAGCCCTTGCCGAGAAGCGTGCTTATATTCAGTTTCTGATTTTTCATTACCTTTACTCCCTTTATATAGGTGCGGCAAAGATCATCCGCTTATTATCATAACCTCATTGGGGTCGATGTATTCTCCGTTGCGGAGCATCTCATATCCCAATGCGGTATTTCCCGTTTTGAGATTGTAAAGTGTATTTCCTACAGAAACAGTATCACCCTCGGACACAACGGGATCACCGTCATTCATATACACGGTCATATATCCGTTACCGTGATCGATGGTGATGACATTATAGAATCCGAGGTCTTTAACTTCATTATCGCTGCCGTCGGTACTTTCTCCGGCAACATAGTATTCGGCTATCGAGCCGCTGTCATTTCTCTTGGGATTGGTCCTGATCTCCACAACCGTTCCGCATGCGGTAGCTCTTACATAATCTCCTTCCGAACCCGTAAAGATGACAACGGGAATATCACCGTCGGAAGTAAGATTCATTGAAGCCGATCCGCTCATGGGAAAGTCGGTCGGAACATACATATTCTCTATCTGTGCGCTCAGAGTGCCGAGTTCTTCGCTCTTGGCATTTACCGTCTGGCTCAGCGCCTGTATTTCCGTATCTTTGGACGCTATGGTCGAATTAAGATTACTGATCTGAGATTCGAGTTCCGATATCTTGGCATTTCTTATATTGATGCTCTCGTTATATCCGTTAATGATACCTGCTTCATTAGCAAAATATCCGATGGATATACCGATGAATATGGCTAAAAAGATCACGCCAAACCAGATGAGTCCCTTATGAACGACAACAGGTCTGATCCTTTCATTGACATCGCTTGATGCAACGATCATCTGGCGATTGATTTTTTTTCTGTGCTTGGAATCCTTAAGCACATACACAAAGCGTGAAGCCATTAAACCTCCATATCCGGAACGATTTCCGATTATGGGTAATTATATCCGTTTGAAAAAATGAATGCAAACAATTTGCAATAATATCGTAATATTTATGAAATTTTAACCATTTCTGACCAAAAAAGAATGATTTTTGGCAAAAAAAGAGCTTCGGGAGTACCCGAAGCCCAAATTTTTTTCATTCCGAACACAGTTTTATGATCTCATCCATCTCAAGCTTTCCGCCGTAGATATCGAGCGCGGAACCGACAGTGATGTCAACTTTTCCGTCACACATATCTCTTATGGAAAGTATGTCGTCATATGAAGCGATGCCGCCCGCATATGTCACGGGCCTCAGTGTGAAGTCCTTGAGTATTTCGAGAACTCCTTTTTCCGGACCGTTCGCCTTACCTTCGGAATCAACCGCATGGATGAGGAACTCATCGCAGTAACCGGACAGTTCGGTAAGAAGTTTTTCATCAAGCACGGCATCGGTCTCCTTCTGCCATCTGTCGGTCATGACCTTATACGAATCTCCTATCCTCTTACAGCTCAGGTCAAGCACAAGCCTTTCGGGAGTTGCGGCACTGCTTATCTTATCAAGGTTCACGTAATTGATCTTACCGTCTGAGAAAACATATGAGGTTACGATAACATGAGAAGCACCTGCTTCCAAAAACCCGGCAGCGTTTTCGGGAAGGATCCCTCCGCCCACCTGAAGTCCGCCGGGATATGCTCTCAGGGCTTTCATGCACTCTTCATATGAGGCATCATATTCGGGAGTGCCCTTCTTATTTAAGATTATCGCATGCCCGCCTTTAAGTCCGCGTTCTTTGAACATATCCGCATAATGAACCGAATCATATGCCGATACGAAATTCTCGGAAGCGG
>JAGCRJ010000178.1 GCA_017964745.1 Lachnospiraceae bacterium | reverse complement strand
GCAGTTTTACTGCGGGGATTTCTTTGTACTTATCTCCAAAAATGGTATAATAAATAGTTGTATGTGATCACTTAATCGCTTACAAAAAGCAGATATCATTGACGGGGGAAACATGAAAAAGAACAATAAAGGTTTTACGCTCGTAGAACTTATAATCATACTGGTAATACTTGCAATTATCTCAGCGTTGCTCATCCCCACCCTTTTGGGGTACATCGAGCAGGCCAGAGCCAAGAAATATCTTCCTAACGCAAAGTCCTGTTATGATGCCGCTCAGGCTATGTTCTCCAAGCAGTACGGACTTCAGGAAACACCCGCACTGGGGACTCCCGTAGTCGGTGGAGCCCACGATTATACAGACTCAAATACAAGTAATGGGGATCAGGATATTTCCGGTGGCGATTTTGCGAAGGATGTTCTGAAGCTTGCAGGAATGCCCGACGGAAAACCCTATTTCTTCATGGTCGCGGTCGGAAGCAATGCCGGCGGAACAACCGCTTCCGAGGCGAGCGATAAGGATAAATATACGGTTTATTATGCCTGCTACACGGAAACTCCCGATTCCGCCACTTGGTATTATTACAACGGAGAATGGACCACCTCCAATCCCAGATACAATAATTCCAGCGATATCTTTACAAGTAGGAACGTTATCAAAAAATCCGGAATCAGACTCCAGTATTATGTTGTCGCAAATGAGACGGGCTTATCCGTACAGGGAAGTCTCTGGAACTGGCTCAAGTCAATGAAATGATAAACAATACGGCTGTAAAAGATAATAACAGACTATTCGGAACAGGGCGCTTTTACAAAAGCGCCCTTACCATTGCGGTTCCGATCATGCTTCAGGCTCTGATACAGAGCCTTGTTTCGCTTGTAGATAACTTTATGGTATCGGGTCTGGGCGATATATGTATGTCCGGAGTCAATGTTGCGGGACAGGTTCTCTTTGTCTTTTTCGTATATTTAAATGCGATATGTATGACGGGCGGAATATTCATGACCCAGTTCTTCGGAGCAAAGGACCCTGACGGAATGAAACAGGCATTCCGTTTTAAGCTTGCAATGGGACTGGCTGCATTCATTCCTTTCTTCCTTGTATGCGTGGTCTTTCCGAGACAGGTCCTTTCCCTTATGCTGATCGGAAATACCGATGCACCGCTTATTCTCGATCAGGCGGTAAGTTATATCCGCATTACATTCTTTATGGGACTTCCGATGACCGTATCGATGTGTATAGCGACTTCACTCCGTGATATGGGCAAGGTTAAGATCCCCCTTGCCGTTACAATAGTTGCAACTCTTACAAATACTTTCTTTAACTGGGTGCTCATATACGGAAATCTCGGAGCTCCCAGGCTTGAAGTCCGCGGTGCCGCGATCGCCACTGTCATAGCAAGAAGCCTCGAATTTGTTATCTTCGTAATAATCTATATCAGACTCAGACCGGATTATGCAGTCGGATTCTCCAAGCTTCTCAAAATAGACTGGAAGCTTTTCGGAGAGATACTGAAGAAGGGCTCACTTGTCCTTTTCTGCGAGATGGTATGGATCCTTTCCGAAACGCTGACGACTGCCATATATAACGGAAGAGGCGGAGCGGATGTTGTCTCCGGCATGGCTTCGAGCTTTACGATAGCCAATCTTTTCTTTGTCGCATTCGAGGGAATCTATTCGTCAACGGGAGTCATCCTCGGAAAGACTCTCGGAATGGGCGACCTTGAAAAGGCGCGCCGGGACAAGACCTGGCTTTTATCGGGGTCCGCCGTATTCGGATTTCTCATGACACTTTTCGGACTCGGCACCACATTTATCATACCGCTCGTATTCGGAGGAAGGCTCAGCGACGGTGCGATACATATCTGCAGGAACATGGTCATACTGATGTCGCTTTTTATGCCGGTCTGGGTTTATATGAACACCCAGCAGGCGGTTGCGAGATCCGGAGGAGATACAGCAATGGGAGCCGTTGCGGATTCGCTCATCACGATCTTTATGATGATACCCATGCTGCTTTTGCTGGCATTCTTTACGGATATCGGACCTGTCGGAATGTACTGCGGTGTAAAGCTTCTTGATTTCATCAAGATAGCGGGATTTCATTTCTGGCTGAAGAAGGAACGCTGGCTTAAGAATCTTGCAAAGTAGAATGCGTGAAATGAAGAAAAACGGATACTTGTTATAAAGGCTGTAAATAAGTTAAACTTAAAATGATATCCGTTTGACAGGCATTATTTTTCTTTGTGGAAGAGATAACGGATCCGGGGTGGATATATGTCTGATGGCGTAAAAGTTAACAGAAAAGTCATTATCCCTTTTACAAAAGAATACTATCATTTCATGAATCAGAATATATTCGTGGGGGCGCGCCTCGAGAGGAATATAAGAGCCATCACGCTTCTGGGTATTGCCGTTTCACTCGGCGGTCTGATCATGACACTCATAAACATTGCCCAGCATAAGGGCTTTGTTACCTTTACCACGGCTGCTATAGCTCTGCTCGGAGCATTCATGGTCTTTGAGATCAGGGTGCGCAAAAAGAGAAAGCCCGTTGAGATCGTGGTAATGATAATCGGTTTCGGCATTTTCAGCTATTACAGCCTCAAAGGCGTAAACGACGGATTTGCCATTCTGTGGACTCTCATCGTTCCCATAGGTGTGAGCTTTCTTATCGGTGCCAAGCACGGCATTTATCTTTCCATTTATTACTTATTCCTTTTCATATGCATGTTCTATACTCCGTACAGGGAGCAGATGGCGGCATATTATTCCGAAACATTCATGAACAGATTCCCTGTTCTTTATTTCGTTGACGCTTTCATAGTCTTCG
This sequence comes from Lachnospiraceae bacterium, assembly GCA_017964745.1. Classification (GTDB taxonomy): domain Bacteria; phylum Bacillota; class Clostridia; order Lachnospirales; family Lachnospiraceae; genus AC2028. The sequence continues at coordinate 3,244 of JAGCRJ010000178.1, read as the reverse complement.
TTACCGTAAGCAGTTATCAGATCTCCAATGTCACCGAGATAGAATATGAGGCAAAGCTGAAGGAAGCGGCGGATATCGCAATACAGGCGGATAAAGCCAAGAGCCGTTTCCTTGCACAGATGTCCCATGAGATCAGGACTCCCATAAATGCGGTCCTGGGAATGAATGAGATGATCCTGCGTGAATCCGATGACAAGGACATTCTGGAGTATGCGGAAAATATCTCTGCTTCCGGAAGGAATCTTCTTTACATCATCAACTCGATACTTGATTTTTCCAAGATAGAAGACGGCAAGATGGAGATCATCCCCGCCGAATACGATCTTGCTTCCGTCATCAACAATCTTGTCAATTCCATCAAAGCAAGAGCGGAGGCCAAGGAACTTGAACTTAAAGTCGTTGTCGACAGAAAGCTTCCGAGCGAACTGTTCGGGGATGACGTCCGTATATCGCAGGTCGTCATGAACCTTCTCACCAATGCCGTCAAATATACCGAAAGAGGCAGCGTGACCATGACGGTCATGGAGAAGGAACGTGCTCTTGAAAATATCCTGATAGAGGTTGTCGTATCCGATACAGGCATCGGGATCCGCAAGGAAGATATGGACAAGCTCTTTGAATCCTTCAGCCGTCTTGATGAAAAGAGAAACCGCGGCATAGAAGGCACCGGTCTCGGAATGGCGATCGTAACAAAGCTTCTCGATATGATGGATTCAAAGCTTGAGGTTGAATCCGAATACGGGGTCGGCTCAAGGTTTTCTTTCATCATAAGACAGAGAATAGTCAACGAGACCCCGATCGGTGATTACACGGCAAGGTATGCCAAGTCATCGGGACAGATGAGGGCTAAGCCGTATGTATATGCACCCGATGCCCGAATTCTGATCGTTGACGATAACGAGATGAACTGCAAGGTTGTCAAGAATCTTCTGAAGAGAAACGGCATTGTTCCGGATCTTGCATTCTCGGGCGCGGAGACCATCGGTAAAGTAAGAGAGCATTTCTACCATATCGTTTTCCTCGATCATATGATGCCCAAGATGGATGGTATAGAGACACTCGGAAAGCTCAAGGAAATGGATCTGATCCCGGAGGGGACGAAGATCATCGTGCTTACCGCAAATGCGGTCGTGGGTGCGAGGGAAAAGTATATCGAGGAAGGCTTCGACGATTATCTTTCCAAGCCTGTCGAGATCTCCGAACTTGAAGAAAAGCTGCTTGAATTCCTGCCGCCGGAGCTTGTGACCATGAGGCAGGATCAGCCGAAGGAGGAAGACCCCCGTCCCGTAACCGCTCCCGTATTTACCGTGAACGACTCCGATGATGAAGTTATGGAATTTTCACCCGGAGCGGAAAAGAAGGAGACCCCTTCAGGGGATTTCCTTGAAGAACTTAAGAAGAACGGCTTTGATACCGAGGCCGCTCTGGGTTATTGCGGTAAGGACCCGGATTTCTACAAGGAGGTCATTTCCGAATACGCATCCACCTATGCCGAAAAGAGTGCTTCCCTCGAAGATTTTTTGAGACATGAGGACCTGAAGGAATACAGGACGCTTATCCATTCGGTAAAGAGCGGATCGAAGACCATCGGCGCAATGGATCTTTCGGAAAAGGCAAGACTTCTGGAGGAGGCGTCCGCAAACGGTGACCTTAAATATGTAAAGGATCACCACGGATCGTTTTTGGAAGATTATTACGGAACGATAAAATTCCTATCGGATATTGTGAAGTGATGTGGTATACTTAATCAAATTCTAAAATATAAAGGAGGTAGTTATGAGCGATCTTGTTAAAGAAACAGTAGGCGGAAAGACCGTATGGCGCTGCACCGTATGCGGTTATGTATATGAAGGAGAGGAACTCCCCGCCGATTTCGAATGCCCTAAGTGCCACGCACCCGCATCAAAGTTTGAGAAGACTGCCGCTTCTAAGAATCCTTATGCGGGAACCAAGACAGAGAAGAACCTTCGTGACGCATTTGCCGGTGAGTCACAGGCGAGAAATAAATACACCTATTTTGCATCCGTTGCAAAGAAGAACGGCTATGAGCAGATAGCCGCACTTTTCCTTAAGACCGCAGAGAACGAGAAGGAGCATGCAAAGCTCTGGTTCAAGGCTCTCGGAGAACTCGGAACCACAGAAGAGAACCTTCTTGCCGCAGCTGAGGGTGAGAACCACGAGTGGACCGATATGTATGTACGCATGGCTAAGGAAGCCGATGAGGAAGGTTTCCATGAGCTGGCTGAGCAGTTCAGAGGCGTAGCTGCGATCGAGAAGGCTCATGAGGAGCGCTATCGTAAGCTTCTTGAGAACGTTAAGGCTATGGAAGTGTTCAAGAAGTCCGGCGTTACCGTTTGGGAATGCCGCAACTGCGGACATATCGTAGTCGGAACCGAGGCTCCCGATGTATGTCCTGTCTGCAAGCATCCCCAGAGCTTCTTCGAGGTTCACGAAGAGAATTATTGATTCATATACAAAGGGAATGAGAGCAGGTCATAACGGCCTGCTCTTTTTATATGTAAAATATTAAGATTTTTCGTAACATATTCATTAAAATATGTTATTATACCGATATAATTAAATATGTAACATTTTATCACCGACAATGCATATTTTAATTTATCTTAGGAGGGGTTCTGAGAATGAATAAAAAGTCCGGTTTATCCATGCATAAGTTTCTGATCTTACTTTCCATGATACCGCTTGTGGTATCTCTGGTCGTTCTGACCGTGTTCAGCATCCTCTACATGAAGGATAATCTTGAAACGCAGACAAGAAATACCCTTAAGGTTGCCGTTATCGACCTTCAGGAATATTACGCATACGATCTGTCTCATCCCGAATATCTTGAAGACGGATGGATCACCTACGATCCCGAATATATGGATCATCTGAAGTATGCGGATGTCGATCTTACGATCTTCAGGGGCGATACCAGATTCTGCACGTCCATCGTCGGTGATGACGGAAAGAGGATCGAAGGTACTAAGGCTTCCGATGCCGTTATCGCCGAAGTTATAGGCAAGGGAAATGAGTATTTTTCCGACGGTGTGGTAATTAACGGACAGGATTATTTCGTCTACTATCTGCCTCTTAAGGACGGAGACGGTAATGTAGTCGGAATGGCATTTGCGGGAAAGCAGGCCCGTGAGGTTACGAATGCGGTAAACAAGATGATCCTTGTCTGCTGCTGTATCGCAGTGGTTCTCCTGGTGCTTTTCGTATTCCTTTGCCTGTACTTTGC
>JAGCRJ010000177.1 GCA_017964745.1 Lachnospiraceae bacterium | reverse complement strand
TCTCGCAAGGCCCTGAGCCAGGAGATACCTTCCGTTTTCGTTATAGTGGACAAGATCGGGAAGCAGGAAGCTTGCAGTCTCTTCCTGAGTGAATCCGAAATCGTCCGTAAGTGAAAGGAGTTCGCAGTTCTGCTGCACGGCAACCTCCGTCGTTATATCGCGGTAAGCCTGAAGCACAGAGCCTGTTTCCGAGATGAGCGTCGTTCCGTCATTATACATCCTGATGAAGCCGGGTGAAAGAACAAGGATCTCAGCCTTCGGATAAGTGCTCTTAAGCTCAGTGATGATCCTGTTCATGGCACTGCGGAATTCATCAGCAGACTTGCCGGTGAAATAATCGTTCAGTCCGAATTCAACGATGAATATCGAATTCTCGCCCTTTGTCTCCTTCAGGCGGTCAGCGGCGTTCCAGTATGAATAGTAGCTCTTGAATTCATAGCAGCGTGTGCTGAAGGTTTCGAGTCTTTCTTTTCCGAGGAGGTAATTGAGAGCACTTCCTATGTCGGAAGAGGAATTGGCGGCAGATACTGCGGCCATTCCGCCTTCACCGAGGTTATAAACCTGCGCGCCCGTCATATCCCTGAAAAAGGAAGAAACGGCGGTTTCATCCCTGAAATTACCGAATATCGAATCGCCGATGAAATATACGTCTTTGCCGGAAAGATCGGCGTAGGAGCTTCTGATGTCTTCGTAACTACGGGCCCTTTCGATCGTCTCGTCCATGATCGTATTTACGTTATCTGCTGTGAGGACATGATCTGCCGCATTCGGGTCAATATTGGTTGCGAGCATGTGCGAATCGATATTGTAAAGGACGGGAGAAAGAGGTCCGTCTTCCCTTATGCAGTCGGAGTAAAGTACCCAGTCTTCGATGGGGTTATAGAGTATGCGTATGTTCTCAATATCCGAAAGTTCACGGACCGTTGCGATATACGAATTCCTGGCCTGCCTTACCTTCGTTTCGTCAAGTGATGCCCATTTTGCAGCGGAATCGTCGGGAAGGGTTATGAGTATGTGGCATGCGGGATGCGAGACAGCGATATCGCGGATGAATGCGATCTGCTTTCTGTAAAGGTCCGAATTCGAGCAGGACTGCAGAAGGCCCGCATAGGGGTCGATACCGAGAACTATGTATCTGGGGAATTCTTCCTCGGAAATATCCTCAAAGATATCTTCCATACGGCTTCCGAGCACCCTGATCGAAGGCATCCTGCGGGTTACCGTTATGTCCTCATATCCGAAGAATGTAACGAAGACATCATCGGAAACGTTTGAATCATACATGCATGCCAGAAATGCATCGGTCTCTCCGCTGTAATCAAAGGCATTGAGGTTGCCCCTGGTAATGCGCTCTATTGAGGGCAGCTTTGCCGTTTCGGCGCTTATTTCGATCTTACGGGGATGGAGCGCCCTGTAGATCGAATATATTATGATGAAGATGACGAGAAGGACCGCTGCGATCCCCCCTCCGATCACCAATATTCTTTTATTTTGTAAGGTTTTTTTCATGCTCTGTTATGGTATAATAACTTTGTATGTGAACTTGTCACGCCTAACTATAATAACACCAATCTCACAGAGATAACCACGTTTTTATTTTTCGGAGTATTTATGGATAATATTGCAGTTTTGATACCCTGCTATAACGAGGCTCAGACCATCGCAAAGGTTATAGGGGACGTTAAGAATGTCCTGCCTGAGGCCGTTATTTACGTATATAACAACAATTCCACCGACGATACGGCCAAGATCGCCGAAGAGTGCGGTGCGATAGTAAGAAATGAGTACAAACAGGGCAAGGGAAACGTCATCAGAAGAATGTTCCGCGAGATCAACGCCAAGTGCTACCTGATGATAGACGGAGACGATACCTACCCCCTTGAGAGCGCACCCGAGATGGTAAAGCTCGTGCTTGAGAAGAATTCCGACATGGTAGTCGGCGACAGACTCTCATCCACATACTTTACCGAGAATAAGAGGCCCTTCCACAATTTCGGAAATTCCCTTATGAGATGGGGCATCAATCATCTCTTCAGGGCCGATATCCGCGACATCATGACCGGCTACAGGGCGATGTCCTATGATTTCGTCAAGACCTTCCCGGTATTTTCCAAGGGATTCGAGATAGAGACCGAGATGACCATCCATGCGGTCAATTACGATCTTCAGGTTGATAATGTTGTAGTCGAATACCGCGACAGGCCCACCGGAAGCGAGAGCAAGCTCAACACGCTTCCCGACGGTTTCAAGGTCATCCGCAAGATGATGTCCCTTTACAGAAATTACAGACCCATGCATTTCTTCGGGATCATTGCCTGCGTGCTCATGCTTGCGAGCCTTATCTTCATGGTTCCCATCATAAGCGATTATGCGACCACCGGACTTGTTCCGAGATTCCCGACACTGATCACATGCGGCTTTGTATTTATGGCGGGTCTCCTTTCACTGTTTACGGGAATGGTACTTAAGGTTGTGGATTCCAAGGACCGCAAGGATTTCGAATACAGGCTCACCCGTATCCACGACAGATTCAACGAAGCAAAATAATGCTCGCCCGAAAGCTTTCGGCGAAGCGGAAAAACACAGGCACAAATTTATGGAAAAGATCAGCTTTATAATTCCCTGTTACAGATCCGAGCATACTCTTCCTTCTGTAGTCGAAGAGATAAAGACCACCATGTCCGGAATGAGCGACAGGTACACATTCGATATTTTTCTCATTAACGACTGCTCACCCGACGGAACCGCAGAGACTATAAAGAAACTCTGCGAAGATGATGAGAGGATCAGCGGTATTTCCTTTGCGAGGAATTTCGGACAGCACGCAGCCCTTATGGCGGGCTTCAGATTTTCCGACGGCGACATCTGCGTATGCCTTGACGACGACGGACAGACTCCCGCGAACCAG
>JAGCRJ010000176.1 GCA_017964745.1 Lachnospiraceae bacterium | reverse complement strand
CGGTCTCTCCCGCACGCTTCCTTATGCTCTTCAGGAAGATTCCGAAAACGCTTAACAGGATCGGGAAATTCACAAAAGCGCTGTTATAGTATGCATAAGGGAATTCTCCCGTTATCGGAGTAAACTTTATGAAGTTGTTGAGAATGCCGTTGACCGTCCTTACGGTACTGAAGGATTCCAGGAAACTTCCGTAGTTACTCTGATCCGCACCGGTGAGCTGGAAGGCCTGTCCGAATTCAAAGGGGTTCTCAAATCTCGCATAGTTATAAAGCATCAGAAGGACACCGACCGCAACATACGGAACCGCTATGATGCAGATATCCGCGATCATCTTTCCGATCTTCTTTTCATCCCCGCCTGCAAGTCTCTTTTTGATAAAGGCTATGCAGAGCGGTATGAGAACAATATTTCCGAGAGCCGCTGTGGGCCTGCAGCCGAATGCGAGCGCGCCGAAAAGAGAACCGCAAGTTGCATATATGACCTGTTTTTTTCTTTCATCGGCGCCGGTAAGGAAAACACCGCTTATAAAAAAGTACATACTCCATACCATCATGCATACCGCGGATGATGTGGCGGTGCAATAAAGAGCCGGTGTTCCGATGCTGAAATAAACGCTTATAAACGAAAAGGCAGTTGCAAGTGAGATAAAGAGAACCACATTCATCGAAGGGAACAGCTTTTTAACGAGCTTTCTGAAAAGAAGGAACAAGCCCAGGATCGCAAACGCGGCAAAAACCTGCGTCGCGTGGTAAGTGGTCAGGTCACCGCCCGTCAGGATATGATAAGGCAGGAAAAGAAGGATCGCAGGCACGACGCCGAAATACATGTAATACCTGCCCTTGTAATATGCGTGGTCCGAGTGGAAAGAAACACCGGATACCCATCTTTCGTAAGGGCTGTAAACATTATCCAGTTCCTCGAGTCTCGGATCGACATCGTCATAATCTATATAGATATGTCCCTGCGCAAGCGATCTTGCAAGAAGCTCATACTGGTTCCTGTGCTCGGGATATTCACCGTTATATGCAGGTGCCGCTCCCATGGGAAGAACGGTCGCGATGATAAGCACAGCCATCACCGCAAACAGGGCTATGTCCGTACGTCTGTTTTTCTTCTTATCACCGGAATATGCGGTTATGGCGTGAAGAGGCGAACCGGGACGGATAATATACAGATATGACGCGATGAGCGCCCACATGATGCATCCGGCAGCCTGGAAAATTTTGTGTCCCGCGAGGAATTTTATGCAGAGCAGGGAAAATACCGCGAGCACTGCGATAAAGGCTGCGGTAAAGAGCCTGTCTTTTTTGTTCTTTATAAGTTCGGTTAAAGACTTCATTTCGGATCTCGGTCCTTTTATCAGTTTATTATTCCAATAGAAAAGTATATCATAGAAACAGCAATAACTAATGACCTTATTTCAGATATGACCACTTTGTGATCACGGGAGAAATGACATGCCGAAAAAACTGATCATAATCGGAGGCGGAAGCGCAGGCTGTTTTGCAGCTGTCACGGCAGCGGAAAACGGTGCCGACGTAACGCTGATTGAAAAGAATCCTTCCGTAGGAAAAAAGATCCTCGCCACCGGAAACGGCAGATGCAATTACTGCCATGACAAAGTGACATATGCGGACCTTTTCAGGCCCGAAGGAGACGAATTTCTGTCGAAGGTAATGAAGAGCTTTTCTCCCGAAGATGTGCTGGACAGATTCCGCTCACTCGGCATCACACCGGTAAGCAAAGACGGATACATCTATCCCTATTCGGAGCAGGCAAGAGCCGTGAGCGACGTGCTGAAGCGCGCTCTCGCCAAAAGCGGTGTAAAGCTTTATACGGATACTGAAGTTACGGACATTGTGAAAAAGGAAAACGTATTTAACGTGATCTGTGAAGGCAGGGAGTTTGAAGCGGATTCAGTCATCATCACTACCGGAGGTAAAGCCGCACCAAATACCGGCTCCGACGGACGCGGCCTTGATATCTGCAGAAAGCTCGGACACAGCGTGACCGCTCCCGTTCCCGCTCTTACCTATCTTACGATTGATGGCCATCCTTTCAAAAAAGCAGCGGGTACAAGACTTTCCGCCACCGTTTCGATAGAAGTTTCGGGTAAGATCCTTTCTTCTGATACGGGCCAGATCCAGATAACCAAAAACGGAATCTCGGGAATTCCCGCATTCAACATATGCAGGTTTGCATCCAGGGGACTTCTGAACGGGGAACAGGTAAAGCTTCATATCAGACTTGTTCCGGATATGGACGACAATGCTTTGACGGCTGAGATAACGGAAAGGATCTGCGGCACGGGATGTACTCCTTACGATGCGCTGATCGGTCTGTTCCCCGATACCTTCGCGGACAGTCTGCTTAAAAATGCCGGTGTTGCTCCCGACAGGATCCCCGATAACGAAAAAAAGACAGCCCTGAAGCTGTCGGAATATCTGAGGGATATAACTCTTACGGTGGACGGCACGGGAGATTTCACGCAGGCGCAGGTAACCAGCGGAGGCGTAGCCTTAAATGAAGTCGATCCGGTGGCCATGGAGTCGAAAATCGTTCCCGGACTGTTCTTAGCCGGAGAGATCCTCGACATCGACGGAAAATGCGGAGGCTACAATCTCTACTTTGCATGGGCTTCCGGATTTATTGCGGGAAAAAACGGCGGAGCTTAATGCCCCGCCGCTTATCATCACTTAAGTTTTTCACAGACTGTGCGGTATTCTTCGATGAATCCCTCGCAGTCTTTTTTGATGAATTCCGTATCAAGATCCCTTGCCGCAAATTCATGCTTTTTGGCTCTTTCGCTGAGTGAGGATAAACCGATAGTCGCCATCAGTCCCTTGATGGAATGTGTATCGCGGTGATAGGAATCATAGTCCTCCTCTTCAAGCGCTTTCCTGAGCGATGCGATCATTTCCTCGCATCCCGATGCTATGGTGGAAACGACCTCCTCAAGAATGACCTCATCGTTGCCCGCATAATTCATCGCAACTTCCACATCAAGGCCTTCTATCCGGGACAGTTTCTTCTCTATTTCGTATAATTCTTCCTCATCGCCGTCTGCGGCTTCAGCATTCGCAGAACCCGAAGGCCGGCCGGTCACGGGAATGATCTTTTCCGGAGGAAGATATTTCTTCACGGTCTGTTCAAGGATCGCCGAATCAACGGGCTTGGTCAGATAATCGGCAAATCCGGCATCGAGATACATCTTTCTGCTTCCCGCTACCGCATTGGCAGTCAGCACCACCACGGTAGTATCCCTGTTGAGCGACTTCGAATCGCTCCTTATCAGATCCAGAGTTCCCATTCCGTCGGGATCGGGCATCATATGATCGAGAAGGATAAGATCGTATTTCTTATTCCTGCACATCTCTATCGCCTTAAGACCGCCGTCGCAGGTATCGGGGACTATGCCGGTACGCTTAAGGAACAATGTGACTATCCTCAGGTTCGAGTTGTTGTCGTCTACCGCAAGGATCTTCGCATCGGGAGCCGTAAAGTCGCATCCGTCGGAATTAGCGGAAGAGCCTTCGGGATCGTTCATGAAATCCTGCTTCAGGCATTTTCTGTCAGAGACACCTACGGGAATGATGACGGAAAAAGTCGAGCCCTCACCGTAAGTACTCGTTACATAGATCTTACCGTTCATTGAATCCACTATACTCTTTACGATGGATAAGCCGAGACCCGTTCCCTCAATGTCCCTGTTCTTATTCATATCGGCGCGTGCAAATGCATCGAAGAGAGTATTTTTTTCTTCCTCACGTATTCCGCGTCCGGTATCCTTTACATTGAGCTTAAGATCGAATCCGCCCGACTTATTGTATCTTCCGCCTATTTCAAGAAAAACAAAACCGGCATCGGTATACTTGATCGCATTATTGATCAGGTTGATAAGTATCTGTCTTATTCTGAATTCATCGGATATCTGACCGTTCGGGACATCACCCTGGACCGAAACATTCAGGAAAAGCTTCTTCTCGTCCGCGCGTTCCTTAAGCATGGGATAGATATCACGCAGAAGCGAAGACAGTTTGAATTCCCCATTCGTTATTTCCATCTTGCCCGCTTCGATCTTGGAAAAATCAAGAACATCGTTGACGAGCATAAGCAGCATCTTGCCGGATGACTTGGCGCTTCTTGCATATTCATCGATAACGGGATCGTTGTTCTCCCTGATGATCATCTCGTTCATTCCGAGGATCGCATTTATGGGTGTCCTGATCTCATGCGACATGCTTGCAAGGAAACGGGTCTTGGCCTCCGACATCTCCATAACCTTCTGTCTTTCCTCGCGGCTTCTTCTCAGATCGTGAATCTGCTGAGCAATGGTCAGTGTAAGAAGAATGGCAAGTCCAAGGATCATCGGATCGGCATCTTCCAGCATTATGACCGAATGGATCAGGATCAGCTCAACAATGCAGCATGTGAGAAATCCTATAAAGCCTATGGCGGTAAACAAATATTCGACGGCATACCCTCTCACGATATCCACGAATAAAACTCCCAGCACAACGACTGCAAGCACTCCGAGAATGATGTTTATGTAGATCAGTGCATCGGGAAAAGAAAGGATATTCGCAAAATGCAGCACGGGCCACACAACGGCATCCAGGACGGAAAGAATTATTCCGGCCGCCATGATCTTCTTGTACCTTCCGCGCTGAAGACCGTTCAGATATAAAGCAAGTCCGAACGGCATAAGAAGACTCATAAAATAATTAAATATGCCGTCTATATGGTAATGCCTGTAAATAAACGGCCAGAGAAGGGAATCGCTCAATGTCCACGCGGAAATGACAAAAACCCCGACGGCACCGTAAAGCATGTCTATCTTCTGCTTATACAGTATTCTCATCACTATGCCTGCCACGACCGTGACAAACGAAAACAGAAGAAGGATCTCAGACAGGATCAGCGAACGGCTGAAGTTTGTGATCAGATACGAGATCAGGCCGAGTCCGGTAGAGACATGAACATCCCTGTATAACACACCCTGTCTCGATGTTCCGTGCATAACGATCCTGATATCCTTGCCGGAATCCGCACTGTCAATCGGAACAAGGAAATAGAACCTCTTCACGACACCGCCGGGAATGATGATATCTCTCTTTTCGTTGAAATCCTTCCTGAATTCACCGTCTATATATACTTCGACTTCCCTGCTTATGGAGCAGAACAGCCATGAATCATCCGAAATGATATCCGGAAGGACAGAATCCATTAAATAAGTATCTTCACTGACTTTCGGGATCTGATATGTGCTTCCTTCCACGTGAACACTTCCGTCCGGATCGGTGACGGTCCAGTTTGCTATCGTATCGTATCCGTCAAGCACAAGAGGAACATTCTTGTCGAGTCTCATATAAACATATAAGCCGACTATTGCCGCCAAAAGATACACAAATAAAAAAATCTTGCCGAAACCGATGATATGATCGGACAAAGATACTCTGTTTTCTGAAGATACTAAATTCTTTCTGGATTCCATGTTATTTCTCTTTCAGGATATTTATTGAACGGATCAGTAAACCACTCTGTTGCGGCCTCTTTCCTTACCCATATAGAGTTTACTGTCCGCTTCTTTAACGGTGTTCTGGACATCACCGCTGAAATCATATTCCGCAAGTCCGAAAGTCATGGTGACACTGATCTCATTATCCTTGACCCTGATGGGATGCTCCATGATGTGGACCCTGAGGTTTTCTATGATACCGAGTGTCTCGTCTCCGTTCTTGGCGCCGAAGATCATAAGGAATTCCTCTCCTCCCCATCTGATAAGGAAGGCATCTTTTCCGACGGTATCCTGCATGGTCTTTGCAATGGCTCTGAGAACTTCGTCACCCGCGTCGTGGCCGTAGGTGTCATTAACCTTTTTGAAGAAATCTATATCGCCCATGACGATGGAAACGGATCCGAGGAACGATGAATCCTTGATCTCCTCGATGAATTCCATTCCCCTTCTGCGGTTGTACAGGCCGGTGAGCTCATCGGTATTGGCTTCCCTGACAAGTCTGTCATTGTACTTCATAAGCTTGCTCTCAGCCTCGTTCTCGCGGTGGCTGAAGATGAAGCTTACGATGATGACCGAAAGAAACACACCAGAATTATTGGTGATCTGAATAAGCTTGTTTCCCAGATCGTCTATGGGAAGATTCGAAGCCATATCGGTATAGCACATGAACACGAGCAGCCTGGCAAAAAAAACAACACTCGCGAGTGCAAATTTAAATCCGACGCTGCCGAAATTGGCAAAAAAACAGAGCATAAGGATCACCACATAATAATCCTGTATGCCGGCTTTCCATCCGAGTATCGGGATAAGCCACGGTACAAGAAGAAAAGTAAAAACAATGTATGCGATCATGGCCGGTTCCGTTTTCATCCAATATGTAAGAAGAAACAGAACCACTACCGCAGCAAGCGTTCCGAGTGTGACAAATTTATATTCCGATAAAACATGGAGTCCTGCAAAAAAGACATCCAGCACGACAACTACTGCCTGGATGATATAGAGTAAGCGGAGTGTTACGACTCCCTGACGGGTTTCATTTTCAAATGCGACATCCTTGTTGATAAGCCTGAAAAGACCCATTTATATGTCCCTGACCTCTGAAAAAAACTATTTTCCGTCATAACCTAAAAAACCTTAAATATCATATCATTTTCCCGCAAGATATGAAATACCCGTGACCGCATTATCATATCTTTCGGTATTTTTCAGTATTCCGAAAGCAGCCTCATTTTCATGGCCCTGGAACTCTTCCGTGTCCTTAAGATGATCGTACATGCCGGACTCTCCGACTCTTGTTCCCTCTCCCGCAAAAAAGCCCACCGGAACGGGATCCCGCATGGAGGAAGGATCGTGATGGTCAACGACATACTCAGCCTGCTTTTCGTAAACATTCATCTCACTTGACCGGTAGTCCGCAAATGTAGCGGCATCGGTGTAATAGATAAGTCCTTCCATTTCCGAAAGCTCTTCTTCCGTATATATATCCCTCAGATCCACGAAGCAGTCGTTCTGCGCATACTGCTCGAAGACAGTCATATCCGCGATCATGATATCCATCGATCTCGACGTAAGAAGCGCAGTGAGCTTCTGTGCGGATACGTAATCGGCCTGGGCGCTCGTACCATCCGTGCCGAACTGAATGGAAGAGTCAATGTACACCTCATAATCATCCTTATCAAATCCGATGATATCGGCAAGCTCTCCCACCCAGACATCCTTTATTTCCCCGGACGCATCTAAAGAATCAACGGCTGCTATATAAACGGCATAGTCCTTGGATGTGACGAATGAACGTATCATAGCGACGACAAAGATGACCGCGATCACTGCAACTATGGTATGAACCTTATAATATTCCCAGAAATATGAAAGCTTATCTTTGAAGGGACGCTCCTTCATCTTGTCCCATTCAGCCTTTGTATCCTCACGAAGTGTAGCCATATAAATACTCCCTAATGATCAGGTATGTTTTTTTCACTCAGATAATTATATGCAAAAAAAGGATTTAGAAAATTATATTTTTCTGAAAAAAGCCCGAAAAAACGCGAAAAAACTCGGTTTTAATCTGAATTCGTAAATTATTTAATGTTTTTCGATAAATAATTGTTGACAAACATATTTTGACTTGGTATATTGTGTTTAACGATAAACATTAAATATTTAATGACATCCACTCGGGTCCAAACCGAAAACCTAAAAATATCATCCAAACAAATCGGAGGAAAATAAAAATGAATGAACAGATGAAAAAACTTGAAGCAATCAAAAATCGCTGCCATACCGCATCAAAGGTACTCGGTATCATACGCGGATTCGTGATCTTCCTTACAGTGATCGTACTTCTTGCCGGAATATTGATATTCGCAAAGGCAAATGTTCTCAATCCCGAACTCATCTGGGCTAGCGAAGAAGGATACTTTGATCTGCACAGCACGATCGACTACAACGGCCCGTTCAACTTCATGGTAGACCTCAGTGACCGTTTCGGTCCCGAAAACCCGGCCGCTCCTCTCTGGATCACATGCATGATCGCCGGCTTCACCTGCCTGGTCGTAGCTGTCATCCTTACATTTATTAAGAAGATCTTCACGAGTCTTGAAACAGAGAATACTCCTTTCAGTGAAAAGTGCATGAAACAGATCAAGGTCAGCTTTATCGTGATCGGCATAACCTCTCTGATGTCAATGTCACTGGGCGTAACCATAATCGTTGGTCTCATCCTTTACTGCATCTATTCGATATTCGAATACGGCGCAGCACTCCAGACCGAGATCGATGAAACACTTTAAGGAGGGATGAGATATGGGAAAGATAATACTCAGACTCGACAGGGTCATGGCAGACAGAAAAATGAGCCTTAACGAGCTTTCGGAAAAAGTCGGCGTATCCAATGTCAATCTGTCCAAGATCAAGACGGGCAAGATCTCCGCTATCAGGTTCTCAACCCTCGAAGCGATCTGCGATACGCTCAAATGCCAGCCGGGAGACATCCTTGAATTCGATCCGGATGCCGTCTCGGACCATACCGAGGAATGATCCTCTTCATATAGATAAAAAAGTGGGACGAATGATCGTCCCACTTTTATTTACAATAGTCACTGCAGAAAACCATCCCGCGTTCTGATGAAGCGTTCATGCCCGGCTTATCAGATAAGCGCTGTGCTGAAATATCTCTCGGCACGGTCGGGAAGAATGGTTGCGATGACCTTGTCCTTTCCGTACTTTTCGGCCATCTTCTTCGCCGCCCATACATTCGCACCCGCTGAGGTTCCTACGAGAAGTCCCTGAATGCGTGCGAGTTCGCGTGCGGTATTTATGGCATCCTCATCCGTAACGGTCTTGATATCCGTGATTATGGATGTATCGAGAACGTCGGGAATGAATCCGTCTCCGATCCCTTGTATCTGATGAAGTCCGGGCTCGTCTCCGAGAAGGGCCGATACATTCTTGGGTTCGACCGCAACGATCCTGCAGTCGGGATTCTTCTCAAGGAGATATTTGGCAACTCCCTGAAGGGTTCCTCCGCTTCCGATTCCGGAAACGTAGATATCTATCTTCTTTCCGAGCTGCTCACAGAGCTCAACCGCGGTTGTCCTGTAATGAATATCGGGATTTGCGGGATTTTGGAACTGCTGTGGAACAAAATAATCATCCGAACCTGATGCTATCTCCAGCGCCTTGTCAACGGAACCGCCGATACTGAGCTTCGGATCCGTAAGTACAAGCTCAGCACCCAGGGCACGGATTATCTTCTTTCTTTCCTCGCTCATATTCTCCGGCATTACGATGATGACTCGATAACCTTTTCTTACACCAGCGAGTGCAAGTCCGATACCGGTATTTCCGGAAGTGGGCTCTATGATAGTCATGCCGGGGCGGAGCTTTCCGTCCTTTTCGGCCTGCTCGATCATGTTAAGTGCGATCCTGTCCTTGATGCTTCCTCCGGGATTTAAGAATTCCGCCTTTGCATATATCTGCAGACCGGTGGTCTGCTCAAGACTTATGAGCGGTGTGTTTCCGATAAGATCAAGTACGTTTGTATAATACATTTCCCAAAACCTCCGCTGTCTATAATACCATACAAATATCACATATCAAAAAGACTCATCTGCGTGTATCTGTCAGGCAGCTCATCCATGAATTTAAAACACCCATCGGGATCGGAGAGCATCCCGTTTTCCCTGCATATCTTCTTAAAAACTTTTCTGAGATTACCGGCATTCGGGCTGGAAAGCTCATAGGCATTTCCGTACCTGCTTATGTACTTTTCCTTAAGTCCCGGAAAATACCTGTCGAGGGCGGCATAGTAATATTCCCTGTCACCTTCGCGCAGGGTAAGCCCCATGCCGAAATCTATTACGCCCTTTACGTGGACACGGGCGCATTCATTCAGGATGGATGTGATATTTTCTTCTGTATCGTTGATAAAGGGAAGTATCGGAGTCATCCAAACGACGGTCGGGATGCCCCTTTTATCGAATTCCTCAAGAACCTCTATACGCCTTTTTGTATTGCATACATTAGGTTCCAGGATCTTGCAGAGCTCATCGTCATATGTGGTCAGTGTCATCTGCACCACACATTTTGCCGAGCGGTTTATCTCATCAAGAAGATCGATATCGCGGAGGATACGGTCCGACTTTGTAAGGACAGTGACTCCGAATCCGTTCGCAAGTATGATCTCAAGACATCTTCTCGTCAGCTGCAGTTCTTCTTCGCAGTGCATATAAGGATCGGACATGGAACCCGTTCCTATCATGCATTTTTTTCTTTTCGAACGGAGGGCTTTTTCAAGAAGTTCCGGTGCATTCTGCTTTACTTCTATATCCTCGAAGGGATGTGTGAACTGATAGCACTTGCTCCTGCTGTCGCAATATATGCAGCCGTGGGAGCATCCCCTGTAGATGTTCATTCCGAAATGTCCGCTGCCGCTCAGTATTCCTTTTGCGTCTACAAAATGCATCAGGCCTCTCCCGCATCAGAGCTTGTACTGCATGAAGTTTCCGTTGTGAACAAAGCCGTATGCGGTATAAAGCTTAACTCCCATATCCGATGCGGTGATATGAACGGCACCGCAGCCGTACGCACGTGCCTCTTCGACAACACGGTGACGAAGCTCTTTCGCGAGTCGCATTCTTCTGTATCCCGGATCGGTGAACATGCTTGAAAGAAGTCCTATCTTGCCGGTCGGACAGCTGAAATAAGGAGGCTTTTCGACAAATGACATCCCGCTGGTTCCGATTATCTTATCACCGTCGAGCGCAAGCCATGACACAAATGTGCCGTCCGCCATATGTCTGTGATAGAAATCCTTAAGTGCGGGAACAAGATCGATATCCTCGGTAGCCCCCTCTTCCCTGAGCTGGGTGATCCTCATGCCAATGAAGGTATCCAGATCCTTTTCTTCAAGCTTTCTGTAAGTAATCTCCATATTATTTCTCTTCTCCCTCATTGGGGAAGGTAATGGTTATCCTGGTTCCCTTTCCGGG
>JAGCRJ010000017.1 GCA_017964745.1 Lachnospiraceae bacterium | reverse complement strand
TTACTGAGGTCTTGCGAGGTAGTAGCCCTGGAACAGATCGACTCCGAGGCCGACGAGACATTCGAATTCTTCCTTTTCCTCGACGCCCTCTGCGACAACAAGGATGTCATCTTCGTGGAACTTAAGGACGAGCTTTTCGACATTGGCCTGCTTTTCGGGCTCATGGTCGATACCGCAGATGAGCTCCCTGTCGAGCTTTACGATGTGAGGCGTCATTATCTTAACCCTTTCGAGATCGTTGATGCCGCATCCGAAATCATCGACCGAAAGGAGGTTGTTCATTGCCCTTACGGAGCGGTTCTTTTCAACCCAGTGCTCCATGGAAAAGTAAGGATATTCGAGGTTTTCGATGATCATCCTTCCGCGGATCTCTTCACCGAAATACTCGTAGAAAGCATCTGCCTCCTCGCCCCTCATGCAGTCCGAAGGGAACGAATTGATCGAAACCCTCTGTGCATAACCGCGAAGGAAATAAGCCTGCATTGCTCCGAAGAATGTTGCAACCTCAAGGACATGCAGCTTGTCTTTGTCCATATATTCCTGTATAAGGTCTGTGACTGTTTTGCCGGTGGGACGCATGAGTGCTTCCCAGGCATAGATCGTTTTTCCGTCCGGTTCAAAGATCGGCTGAAAAACATAATCGATAGACAATTCCTCAAGTGCCTCGAGGATCTCCTTATCCAGCGGCAGATGATCAAAATAAATCATGTATTACTTCCCCCTCGAATACATAACCTAAAGCGTCCGTGTCAGAGTATTATACCACAAAAACAGAAAAAAGGCAGGAAAAACAGCTGTTGCCGTCTCCGTGCTCCGCCCACAAAAAAAGGAGTCCGCCTGAGCGAACTCCTTTAGATCCTGAATTATTTCTTGTGGTCGTAAGGGAAGATGGTCTGGATGGTTCCGTCCTCATTGTACTTGAGCTCGGTGTACTTAACGTTTCTTCTGTGGTTAACACCGTTTGAAAGCTCACAGTCATGATAGAAGAGGTACCACTTTCCGTGATACTCGATGATCGAGTGGTGAGTGGTCCATCCGATAACGGGCTCCATGATCCTGCCTCTGTAGGTGAAGGGACCCTCGGGGCTCTCACCGGTAGCATATACAAGATAATGGGTGGTTCCGGTTGAATATGACAGGTAGTAAAGTCCGTTGTACTTGTGCATCCAGGGACCTTCGAAATATCTCCTGTCCTCATCTCCTGCCTTGATGGGCTCGCCGTTCTCATCGAGAATGGTAACCATCTTGGGAGCGTTCTTGAATGACTTCATGTCATCGGAAAGCTCTGCAAAGAAGGGTCCGAGTGCAGGTGCGTCTGCGGGAATCTCAGCGGGATTCTCTACGAAGCTTCCGGTCATCCACTTCTCGAGCTGTCCTCCCCAGAGTCCGCCGTTGTACATATAGTATCTTCCGTCGTCATCCTGAAGGACACAGGGATCGATACTCATGCTGCCTTCCATGTAGTTGTCCTCTCCCTTGAAGGGACCTACGGGGCTGTCACTTACGGCAACGCCGATATGGAAGATATCGTTATGATCCTTAGCGGGGAAGTAAAGATAATACTTTCCGTCCTTGCGTACGCAGTCGGGAGCCCACATCTGCTTTCCAACCCAGGGAATGTCCTTCATGTGGATAGCTTCACCGTTGTCTACGCAGTCTGCATCGAGATTATCGAGTGAAAGGACGTGATAGTCCTCCATCAGATACTCTCCGCCTTCGTCATCATCCTCACCGTCATGAGCAAGGTCATGGGAGGGATAGACATAGATCTTGTCGTCAAAAACGTGTGCCGAAGGATCGGCAGTAAAGATATTTGTTACTAAGGGTTCTCTCTGTTTCATTTGCTTTTTCCTTTTAACTGATCATACGATCACGAAACAATAATATCATTAAGGAAAAAGAAAACTCTATTCACTTATTGCGTTTATAAAGTCAATTTCGGGCAAAAGACCGATTTTACAGTCAAAAGAACGATTTTTCCGTCAAAAGAAACCCCTATGCGGTCTGTGCTCCCATAAGCGGCCGAAGACCCGGCTTTGGGGGGACAAAGCCGGGCCTTCGACAGGGTTTTCTTTACATTTTAGGGAATGGAGTAACCTTATTTCTTCTTTTTGGATCTCTTACTGAGGACTACGCTCTGGAGCAGGATGAAGAAACACAGCATACCGCCGGTCGTGATGCTCTGCCACCAGGGCTGGTTGAGTCCGCTGGCAACGACGATCTTCTTGATCGAAACGAGTGTCAGGGTACCGAAGAAGGTACCGATGGGATTTCCGACACCGCCGGTAAGAAGTGTGCCACCGATGATGGAGGAAGCGATGGCGTTCATTTCCATACCGGCAGCGTTGGTAGCGTTTCCGGCACCCGTGTGCATCATGAAGACAAAGCCTGAGATTCCGCTTAAGGTGCCGCAGATAAGATACGTCATGAATCTCGTGAACTTTACGTTGATGCCGAGCATCAGCGCACTTGTCTGGTTTCCGCCGATGGCGTAGAATGCACGTCCGAGCTTTAAGAACTTGAGTATTATGAATACCACAACAAAGCATGCCAGTGCTATGAATACACCGAGTTCGATCGTGCCGGGTATCAGGGCACCGTTTCCTGCGTAATATCCGAGCCAGGGAATCTCAATCTCAGCGTCCATCAGAACCTGGAAGCCTTTATGATCGACCTTCTGGGGATCGACCGAAAGGATCGTGGTAAAGCCTCTTGCGAAGAACATTCCGGCCAGTGTTACGATGAAGGGCTGGATCTCAAGATAGCTGATGAGAAGGCCCTGTACGATACCGAATGCAAGTCCGATGCCGAGTGCAAGTAAGGCAGATCCGACTACGCTTCCGCCCTTGTTCAGGTACAGAACGCAGCTCATTACAGTAAGGGAAGTTACAGCACCGACACTGATGTCGATACCGCCGCCTATCATGACGATCGTAAGACCAAGGGATACGATGATAAGGCTGGCATTGTCATTGAGCATGTCGAAGATCTGCTGGGGGTGAAGGAAACCGCCGCCGAGGAAGATCATCGAAAGTACATACATGCCGATGAAGATACATATTGTTATGGTCATCAAGAGCTGTGTATTCGTAAGGGGCTCTCTGAATTTCTTTGTTTTCATGCCTGTGCCGCTCCTTTCGAATCTTTTTTCTTTAAGGAGGCCTTCTGCCTTACGACCTTGTCGAAGTACTTCTTGACGACGGGCGAACCGATGACGACGAGAAGAATGATGACGCCGGCCTTGTAAGCCTTGACGTCGGTGGATGAAACCTTCATCGCATAAAGGGTGGTGGTGAGCATCTGGATGACATATGCACCGATGATGCTTCCGCTTATCTTGAATCTTCCGCCGCCGAGATTGTTTCCGCCGATCGCAACCGCAAGGATGGCATCCATTTCAACGTCCACAAGGAGTGTCTCATGGTTGATCAGTCCGAGTCTCGAGGTTCCTATAACTCCGGCTACGCATACGCATACGCCGAGGATGACAAAGGAAAGAATCTTGATGAAGGTAGTGTTGATACCGTTGAGCTTTGCGGCACTCTCATTGATACCGACCGACTGGGTAAGAAGCTCCAGTGAAGTCAGTTTGAAAAGGAGCATAAAGATTATCGCCATCAGTGCAACAATGAGAACCGGTGTGGGGATCGGTATTCCGGGAATGAAGCTTCCGATACCGGAAAGGATCGCACTCTTTACATTGGGAGTCGCACCGCCGTTTATCCAGTATGCGATGGAACGTCCGCAGGTATAAAGGATCAGCGTCGCTATCATCGGCTGTATCCTGAACACCGCAACGAGCACTCCGTTAAATGCTCCGAATATCATAGCTACCAGGCATGCACAGATAAATGCGAGGATAACGGTTCCGGCATTGATAACGGGAAATGCCTTGATAACCTTGATGAACACACCGCCCGCTATCGCTGCAGCCGCACCTACGGAAATATCCTGTCCGCCGCAGGCTGCGGTTACGAGTGTCATACCCATTGCGAGAATAGCAAGCTCACTTGCGCCGTTGATGATACTGATCAGGTTTCCGGCAAGAACGATATTGCCGTCATTATTCTGTGAAAAACCCAGACTGAAAAAGGAAGGATCCCTTATAAGGTTAAATATTACGAGCAGGGCTATCGCTATAAGAGGAATGGT
>JAGCRJ010000175.1 GCA_017964745.1 Lachnospiraceae bacterium | reverse complement strand
TTACGCGGATGTGATGGAATTGGTAGACAAGCAAGATTTAGGTTCTTGTTCGCAAGCGTGTGGGTTCGAGTCCCTTCATCCGCATAAAAAAATTACCCGTCTGTGACGGGTGATTTTTTTGGTTTTATACTTATAGGTGGTTGAAAACAAAAAGATTTAAATATATTCTCAAATAGTAAATGCTTCACCTGTTAAGGAGTCGGTAATGAAAACATATTACGACGACGGCACTGTTAAGATCCGCAGCATGGTCGCTGAGGATGCCAAAGTGCTGTATGATACATACCTGTCATACGGATGGCATCCGCAGATAGAAAACTATGAGAATTACTTTAAAGAACAGGAAAACGGCGAGAGACTTGTATTTATCGCCGAGTATGAGGGTGCTGTCAAGGGACAGTGCACACTAGTTCTGCATCCTTCGGAAGGCCCGTGGGGCGGAATGGATATCCCCGAGATAGTTGATCTTACGGTTTTCTTCGATATTCATAAAAAGGGAATCGGAAGTAAATTGCTTGACGCGGCCGAAAGCGAAGCTGCGAAGATCTCGGATAAGGTCTTCCTTGCCGTTGGTCTTCATAACGGATACGGCCCGGCACAGAGGATATATGTTAAGAGAGGGTACATTCCCGACGGAAGCGGTGTATGGTATCAGAATAAGAATCTGGACCAGTATGCACCCTGCGTAAATGACGATGATCTGTTATTATTCCTTTCAAAGGATCTGAAATAGATCAGCTGGTCCTTCTGCAGACCAGGATGTCTCCGGACTTCAATATGATATTTCTTGTGGGAACAGCATTGACACCGTCGCGTATCAGCACGAGGATGTCAGTGCTTTCTTTTTCCTCGACGTATCCGATGTTCTTGTTGACGTAGGGTGTGTCGGGACCGACCGTGATGGTGATGAGTCCGGCTCTTTCCTCACCTTTGGCCTGGTTTCTTCTGATGGCTGTGTACTTTTCGACAAAGCC
This sequence comes from Lachnospiraceae bacterium, assembly GCA_017964745.1. Classification (GTDB taxonomy): domain Bacteria; phylum Bacillota; class Clostridia; order Lachnospirales; family Lachnospiraceae; genus AC2028. The sequence goes on along the minus strand of JAGCRJ010000175.1, from coordinate 4,430 downwards.
TGCGGAAATGATTCCGGTAGGTATCGCAACAACGGCCATTGCCAGGAAGTCGATGATGATGCCGATGACCTTACCCATAAGGGTTACCGGTGCCATATCTCCGTATCCTACGGTAAAGATCGTGGTTGCCGCCCACCACATTCCGGAAAGAGCGTTGGAAAAAACATCGGGCTGGACTTCGTGCTCTACCGAATACATGCATATGCTGGAGGAGAGCATGAGTATCAGAATGATAAGCACCGATGACATTATCTGACTCAGCTTGTCTTTGAATACCGAAAGAATGACGTGGAATGAATCGTAGGTCGAATTGATCTTGAAAAGCCTGAGGATCCTTGCGACTCTGAGAAGCCTGAATACGACAAAGCCCGACAGATAATAGAAGGGCAGTATCGTAAGCAGTTCGATCACACCGTCAAGCGATGATACGAATTTCCATACCGACACCGGTCTTGAATCTTCCGGGTACAGATAGTTTGCGGTGGCTATTCTTAAAACGTATTCGATCAGGAAAAAGACTATGCTCACAATGTCGATGACATTGAAAACTCCCGCCATAAATGAGAGCTGTTCGAAAGATTCGAGTATCAGCGACAGTATGTTCAGGATGACTATCGTAATGAGCAGGGCATCAAAAAGAAAACTCGGAATGTCAGAGCGGCTTCCGATCTGTATGATCTCAAATATCCTTTTTCCGAGATCGGTTTTCTGTTTGGAATTTTTATTTTTTCCCATAGTCATTACCGTGATCCGTTAAGTAAAAAAGCTTACGAAAACATTTTACGTTTAGTTGAAAAATATGTCAAAAAAATTGGATTATATATAGCTTCTTATGATATTATTTTCCTGATGTGTTTCAGATATATGGGGAATTTCCCCGGGGAGGAATGCAGATGTTTGCGTTACTTATTATAATCATTCTGCTTGCCGTTATTTGGACCCTGCTCAAGCTTCTTGCATTTACGATAAAGCTTCCGTTCAAGGTTCTCGGATTTATCTTCAGGCAGCCGTTTGCGACTATATTCTGGCTGGTTGTGGCAGGCTATGTTGTATATTATTTTTTCATTCATTAATGTGAGGGAGATTAGAAATGCAGACACTTGATTTTGCAGAGATGTTGGAGCAGTATCTGGATGATCCTTATCAGTACCAGCTTATGAGTCAGGGCTTCAGTTCCGTGATCAATCTTATTCAGTTCGTGATGAGGATCCTTATGATCATCGGAATGTGGCTTATGTTCGAGAAAGCCGGAGAGCACGGCTGGGGATCGATCATTCCTATTTACAGGGGATATCTTCTCTTTAAAACAGCCGGGATCAAGAACTGGTTCTGGGGAAGCTTTGTTGCAAGCCTTGTTTACGCAATATGCCTTGTTGTTTCCATGGTTTATTTCCTTGCATATTTCATCGCAAGTATATTCGGAGGGGCATATGATTCTGGGGTAGAAGACCTTACCGCATTTATGGGCGGTCTGTTTATTATCGGCTGTATTGCGGGATTGGTGTGCTTTATCATTGCAATCTATCGCGGAATCAAGATGTCACAGGCATTTAACCTCAGCGGAGGCTGGGCAGTCGGAATCATACTTCTTCCCTGGCTCTTCTATATGATCATGGGTGTCTCCAAGAATATCCACCACAGGAAGTACCCTAACGGAGTTCCCAAACCCACACCCGGTGTTCAGCCCGGATATCAGCAGAATCCTTATGGGCAGAATCAGTATCAGCAGAACCCCTACGGACAGAATCAGTATCAGCAGAACCCCTACGGGCAGAATCAGTATCAGCAGAATCCCTATGCACAGAATACCGCTCAGGCGGATCAGTCAGCTCCTTTGAATCCTTATGCGAACAATCCTTACATGCAGAATCAGGCAGCTCAGGCACAGCCCTCACAGTCTGCACAGAGCCCTTATGCATCAACTCCGGACAGTTCGCAGAATCCTTATCAGAACCCTCCCAAGCAGGAGGTGTGGAACACCATTTACGACGAGAATAAGAATAATCTCTGATAAGGTCCGTATTATTTAAAAATATAGGCATTTTTTCTTGACAGAGCGACCTATTTTGGATATTATAGTCGTTGTCTGTTTTGTGTCCGTAGCTCAGCTGGATAGAGCAACGGCCTTCTAAGCCGTGGGTCGGGGGTTCGAATCCCTTCGGGCACGTTTATGGTGGGTGTAGCACAGTTGGTTAGCGCGTCAGATTGTGGTTCTGAAGGTCGAGGGTTCGAGTCCCTCTACCCACCCTAACGCCATACAGGCGTTTTTTTATGACCGCAGGCAATGCGTTCGAGCCGGCCGTAGGGCTATCGCCAAGCGGTAAGGCACAGGACTTTGACTCCTGCACTCGTGGGTTCGAATCCCGCTAGCCCTGTATCTGAGACACTAGCTCAGTCGGTAGAGCACTTGACTTTTAATCAAGTTGTCGAGGGTTCGATTCCCTCGTGTCTCACGATTGATAATTTAAGGAAGCCTATTTAAGGCTTCCTTTTTTGTTGTCATGGGGAATTATACTTTTAGTATCTTATGTGCCGTGCGGGGGGCATATTATAATTCTATTCGGCAATACGTGGGGAATACGGGAGAATAACCGATCTGTCTCATATATAGCATTCTGATCATTTCCCGCATTTTTCCGTTTTAAAAATATGTCTGAGAGGGAAAAATTATGAAAAAGGTGTTGTCACTTGCAATTACCGGGATCATGGTACTTGGTCTTACCGCTTGCGGGGTCGGAGGAGCCGATGTGGTTCCCATTCCCGATGATGATTACACTGATACCGTTGAAATGGATCTCTATGATCTGGTTGAGGGAAGCTGGGTTGCAGAAACCCAACTTGCCACCATCGGATATGACTTTTATGATGACGCAACCTATTTCTTCTGGTCGGACGGCGGACGTCAGGAGAAAGGAACATATTCTTTTGACGGAGAGAGCGTATGGGCAACGTCCGATGAAGATGAGCTGACAATTCTGTCTTATACGGGAGATGCGCTTGTTGCTGAGGATGGTACCGAATTTTACAGAGCAGCCGAAGGCGAAGCCGGCTCCGGCACTTCTGCCAGTGAAGGCGGATACGGAACGGATTCCGATCTTCTGAGTCCCTTTGTCGGCTATTGGGAAGGAAATATGACCCCGCCCTCTGTGTGGTATCTGTTCACGTGGGACGGAGAATTTTATTGCAACAGGGATAACGGATATCTTGAAAGGGGAACATATGTAGCCAATGAAGCGGGTTATGCACAGCTTTCTTTCGAAGGCGGATACAGCGAAGAACTATTCTGCTTTGATACGGATTATATAGTCTATGATGTGACGGATGGTCTTTCCAGAACGAATTACTCCGATACCGTCGATCAGTGGATACTTGATGAGTTTGCCGTTTCAGAGCCTGTTTATAATGACGATGCGGATAACGAACTTAATGCCGAACTTGCCGGAGTATATGAAGGAGAATCGGGACCTTTTACCGTCACTTTTATTTTCTATGAAGACGGTACATATGAGTGGTATACCGACGGAGGCGCCGAGGAGCACGGATCATACTATTTTGACGGTGAGACGATCCTGACGACACCTAACGGAGGCGGCGCAATCGATGAATATACCTATAATGTTATCAGCATATTCGATGAGTACGGAGACGAGTATGAATATATAGGAGCTCCCGATTGATCCGGGTTTGCTACAGGAGGTAAGGATCTGATGACGTAGAAGACTACGGCAACGGAATGGAATTTGAAAAGATCGGATAATTGATTCTATGGAAGAACTGAAAGATTTACATTATGACGCGTTTATAAGTTACAGACACAGCGAGCTTGACAGCTTTATCGCGGAGAATCTGCACAGAAAGCTGGAGAATTTTAAGCTCCCAAGATCAGTCATCCCCAAAATTAAAAGCGGCAAAACACGGATAGAGAGAGTTTTCAGGGATGTTGATGAGCTCCCTCTTTCCGAGGATCTTTCGGATCCCATCAGTAAGGCGTTAAAAAATTCAGACTATCTTATCACCATATGCACACCCCGCTATCCCCAGTCGAGATGGTGCATGAAGGAGATAGAAGTCTTTCTGCAGACTCATACCAGAGACCACATTCTTGTGGTGCTTGCGGAGGATGAGCCTGTTAATTCTTTCCCCGAGATCCTTTGTTATGACGATGTGAAGATGACGGACGAAAACGGTAAGACCGTGACCGTACGCCGTGAGGTCGAGCCGCTTGCGGCAGATACAAGGGGTGAGAACAAAAAGGAAATATTAAAGGCCATGAATACTGCGGTGATCAAGATCTGCGCCGCAATGTTCGGGCTTAATTATGATGAACTCAGGCAGCGGCACCGTGAACAGAAGCTCCGTCGAATGGCGGCGGTATTCGGAAGTATCGGTGCGGCTGTTCTTGCTTTTGCGATATTTGCAACGATCGCACT
>JAGCRJ010000016.1 GCA_017964745.1 Lachnospiraceae bacterium | reverse complement strand
TACAGGTCCATGAACTTCGGTCTTTCCGATGACAGGCTGTCCGGAGTTGTTGACAGACTTGTAAAATTATTGTGATCTTTTGAGGAGTCACAAAACAGAGGTATTTATGACTATTGATGAACTGAAACAGTTAAAGGCCGAGGGAAAGTACGACATCGCCCCCGTAAGCCTTGAAATTCTTTCCGATATGAGGACACCAATTCAGGTTCTAAGGATCCTTAAGAATGTATCGGAACATTGTTATCTTCTCGAGTCTGCAAAGGAAAACGACAATTTCGGAAGATACACATTCCTTGGATTCGATCCCCGTCTTGAGATCACCTGTCTTAACGGCAGGATGAAGATCGGCGATGAGTTCATAGAGACAGATAAGCCCGAAGACGAGATAAGAAAGGTGCTGGCGCGTTACAGAAGTCCCAGGATCACATCACTTCCTCCTTTTACCGGGGGACTTGTCGGATACTTTGCATACGATTACATCAAGTATGCGGAAAAGAGTCTTCATCTGACCGAAGAGGATGAGGAGCAGTTCAACGATATCGATCTTATGCTCTTTGATAAGGTCATCGCGTTCGATCATCTCAAGCAGAAGATCGTTCTCATCGTGAACATCCATCTCGATGATATTGAAGCGGAATATGAAAGGGCGAACAAGGATCTTCTTGCACTTAAGGAGCTCATTGAAAACGGTGAGATGTGCAAGGATATCAAGGGGCACGCCACCGCGGAATTCAAGCCCGTATTCGAGAAAAAAGAATTCTGCGAGATGGTTGAAAAAGCAAAGCACCATATCGTTGAAGGCGATATATTCCAGATAGTTCTTTCAAACAAGATGAGTGCACCCTTTGAGGGATCGCTTCTCAACACATACAGGATGCTCCGCACCATCAATCCTTCACCCTATATGTTCTATTTCAGCTCCAACGATCTCGAGCTTGCGGGCGCTTCACCCGAAACTCTCGTAAAGCTTCAGGACGGTGTGCTCCATACATTCCCGCTTGCGGGAACAAGAAGGCGTGGAGCAGACGAGGCAGAGGATAAGAAGCTTGTAGAAGAGCTTCTTGCGGATCCCAAGGAACTTGCCGAGCACAATATGCTTGTGGATCTCGGAAGAAACGATCTCGGAAGGATCTCGAAATTCGGAACGGTCCACCCTGAAAAACTCAGAGAGGTTCAGTTCTTCTCACATGTAATGCATATCGGCTCCACCGTAAGGGGTGAGATCAGGGATGATGAGGATGCGCTTTCTGCGATCGGCGCGGTGCTTCCCGCGGGAACCCTTTCCGGAGCACCCAAGATAAGAGCGTGTGAGCTCATCGATGAACTCGAAGGAAATAAGAGAGGTATCTACGGCGGAGCGATAGGATATATCGACTTTACCGGAAACCTTGATACATGCATCTCCATAAGACTTGCCTATAAGAAAAAGGGCAAGGTGTTCGTAAGGAGCGGAGCGGGGATTGTCGCTGACTCCGTACCCGAATCGGAATTCACCGAATGCATCAACAAGGCCTCTGCGGTTGTAAAGGCCATTTCAATGGCAGAGGAGGTGTAAGAGATGATACTTCTGATCGATACTTATGACAGCTTTTCCTACAACCTCTACCAGCTGATCGGTGAGATAAATCCAGACATCAGTGTCGTAAGAAACGATGCACTGGGCATTGATGATATCCGTAAACTTAAACCTTCACATATCATCTTAAGCCCCGGACCCGGAAGACCCGAGGATGCGGGCATCTGTATTGAAGTCGTAAAGGAGCTTTCGGGAGAGATACCCATTCTCGGTGTATGCCTCGGACATCAGTCGATCTGCGCCGCGTTCGGTGCGACCGTAACATATGCAAAGCACCTTATGCACGGAAAGAGTTCGATCGTCACTCTGGATAATACTTCGAAGATATTTAAAGGCTTCGGGGAAAAGACTGAGGTTGCAAGATACCACTCGCTTGCAGCGGATGAAGCAACCATTCCCGATTGCCTCAAAGTGACCGCACGTACAGATGACGGTGAAGTTATGGCTGTTGAGCACAGAGAGTATGAGGTATACGGACTTCAGTTCCATCCCGAATCCATACTTACGCCGGAAGGCAGAAAGATGCTAAGGAATTTCCTGGGAGTGTAAAACTATTTCGGTTTTATAACGGACCGGCAGGGTACAAAAACATAGAAAGCGTGATTAAAGCCGCCTTCGGACGAAAGTCCTTGAAGACGGCTTTTTTGTCTGTATATTTATTTTTCCTATAACAGGCTATAAGATATAAGTTTTTTACACATAAAGATACGCGGATTAAAATGTGGTTATAAATAAAAGCTATATGCAGTTTTTCTGATGAGGAGAAAAGTTATGAAACGTATACTTGCTTTCGGAGATTCGAATACATGGGGACTTATCCCCGGAACAAAACCGTTT
>JAGCRJ010000174.1 GCA_017964745.1 Lachnospiraceae bacterium | reverse complement strand
GGCAGGAATGAGCACACCGAAGACAGCCGTAAGCAAAAGCATTACAGCCATCATCATCCGGTATATTTTCTTTTTGAATGCATATCTCTTCAATCCGATACCTGCTACAGACTAGATCGTCTGCATTATCTTATTCTCTTTTGATTTAAAAACTATCATTCCGAAGAGCAAGCTTCCCACGCACCATATAATAAGCCTTATCCAGACCCAGGGTTCGGGAAAATGTCCATACATAACGCACTCTCTTGCAAACAGGATCTGCAGATAGACGGGATTCCAGTTTATTACAAATTGCATTGCTTCCGGCAGGCTGTCCACGGGATAAAAGATTGCTGACAGGTACATTAACAGTGTTAAGAATATGCCGTACAGATGCTTGATATCTGCAAAAAAAACATAGAGCGTTGCCAAAAAGTATCCGATACCGATTGAAAAAAGCAGTGCAAAAATGATGCATATCGGAAATAACAGCATTGTAAAGCTTGGCTTAATCCTGAAGATCAGCAGCATCAACACAAAAGCAATACATGTATATCCAAAATTAACCAAGGAAGTATAAACTCTTGAAAGAATAAATGTATGCTTGGGAAGCTTAGCCTTGATCAGAAGGCTCTTATTATCAACAAGTGCTGTCATAGCAGCATTTGTGGCTCCGCTGAAAAGTCCCCACAATGTCTGACCGGTAAGAAAGTATATCGGGAAATTCTCAATCTTTCTCTTGAACATCGTAGAGAATATAAGCGAAATAACAACCATCATAAGAAGCGGATTAAGTACGCTCCAGATGATTCCGAGTGAACTCCTTGCATACTTCCTCTTTATCTCACGGGCTGTCAGTTCCCTTATAACGAACACATATTGTAATATGTCGCTGAATTTACCCTTCACGATCTGATAGTCTTCCTTATCTCTGTAACCGTTTTGGAGGCTCTCTCCGAAAACAGGCTCATTTTTCTTTTTAATCCGGTGCAGGAGTTGGTGATGCTTCCTTCGGGCCATCCGCTCTTGGGAATATCCCCGTCCTTCATTCCGCTCTTGATGAACATCTTTCTGAAAAAAGCATTCTTCTTCAGATCATCATCGGACCACTTTCCCGCCAGTGAATAATCATCACCCGGAAGAACATCATCATTGAAAAGCATCTTACCGAAAGCTCTGCTCTCTTCGGGTGTCGGATCACTCATACAGGTCTTAAGCAGCTCTTCGCAGATCCATATGAGATCGTGATCATGGATGTTCTGAAGATCATCCTTTATTCCGTCCGCAAGGATCCCGGAAAACTCCTTAATATATCCGGAGCATCTGATAATGTAATCCCTATTCGGATTACCTTCCGGTTTGGTTACGGGAATAACCTTACCGTCCGAATACTCATATCCGTATGTCATTGATTCCGGTGAGGAACATACAGTTTCAAAAAGACAGACACTGAAGCGGTTCTTTCGTCCGAGGTTCATGACACCCGCTCCGGGAGAAAAATAGAAACTGTTGTAGCTTTCTTCGGATACACCCTTCGGAAGTGAATACAATCCGAAATAATATCCCTCAAGCTTTTCTCCCGCACCTATAAGTTTATTCAGGCTCTTTTGAACCGTCCCGATCCATCCGCTGTCTACTATCGCGGTCTTGTTACTTTTAAGGCTTTCCTTATCCAAACGCTCCTGCTTCAGATAATCAAGAGCAGGACCCAGTTTATCCTTGGCATGCTCCGAAACGACTTCAAAGAATTGTCTGTTGTTAAGCAGCCTTTTCTTAATTTCCCTTATCCGGCAGTTATCAAGCGGTTCTTCTTCTCTTTTTTCGAGTCCGCATTCCTTAGCGAAGTACTTTATCTCATCATCCGAAAGGGATGCTCTTTTCATCATCTTCGCAAAAGAAATATCGAGTGCTCCGAGACAAATGGTATCCAGGCAGTCATCGGGGCTTAATGCATATTCCGCGGCACGAAGCGAATATCTTGAAACATGTATATAGGAAAGTTCAATATCCGGAGCTATGACCGGACCGAGGATCTTCGCCGCTTCATAGAACAGATAAGCATCTCTTGCGCAGAAGACCAGTCTCCCGATACCTCTTTTCTTCGCATCGGTCAGAACATAGAAAACGAATGCGGAGATCACGGGAGCAAATACGCTTATGAACAGATGATCTTCTGCCGGAAGATCCGCATTCCTTTCACACGCGCTACGAAGACAGCCTTCTGTAGCTTCCGAGAACGCAGGAATCCTGCGTACGGTATTCCGATACTTCGATGATCTGCTCTCCGGCACCGGACTGTTCATTTACGCTCTCCCTCTCTGCTCCTGCTCTCTTTCCTTCACAGCGCTTTACCTTTGCGATAAGGCCGGAAGGTACAATGCATGCGACAATGGGTCTGAGAACATATATCCATCCGAAGGGAAATAAAATTCCCATCTTCTTATATCCGTAAGCTCTTACTCTGGCTTCATTGATACGATTCTTCACATTACGCGAGCGGTATGAAGCATTGCATTCAAAATATCTGAAAAGAGGTTCCTGAAGGTTATAACCCTTAAGCCCTTTTTGCATGAGCCTCATGAAGATCTCAAAGTCTTCACATCTGTATGTCTCATTCTCCTCGAGATACCCGGCAAACGAATCAAACACCGATCTTCTGAACATCACGGAAGGATGAATGTAAGGAGAATATCTGTAGCAGTCCTTCTTACCCGGAATCGTCGGCATATATCTGTAGCCCCACGTCCCGTTCTCATCAAAGAGCTCGGCACCGGTTCCGCACCATGCATATTCGGGATTGTTTTCAAGGAACTCCACCTGTCTTGCAAATCTTTCGGGAAGGCACTCATCATCGGCATCCATTCTTGCGATGTATTTTCCCTTTGCAAGCTTTATGCACTCATTAAGCGAAAAAGCGAGCCCCCTGTTTTCATCACGTCCGGCGAGAATGATCCTTGCATCTTTCCCGGGAAGCTGCTTAAGTGCCAGTGCCGCATCCCCTTCAGATCCGTCATCCCAGATGATGAATTCGAAATCGCCGAGACTCTGGTTTAATACCGAAGATACAGCTCTCTCAAGTGCTGCGGTATTCCATTGATTGTATACTCCCATTATTACGGAGATGAGCGGTCCGTTCACTTTTCCCCCTAAGATGATCCTTCACAGTTTGGATGTTACGGTAAGGATAGCTTTCTCATAAACAGGTCTCATGATCTTACGAACTTCCCCGCACGAAAAATCAAATGCGGAGCTTCTGCATATATCCGAAAATCTTTTCAAAAGACCGGGATTGCTTTTAAGCTTAATGATCGCAGCTGCATATTCATCGGATTTGCCCGATCTGCAGATCAGTGCGTTCATACCGTCACGTGCATACTCTTTCGTTCCGCGTGTATCGGATGCGATAAGAGGAACCCCGCACAATAATGCCTCAACTGCGGCAACACCGAACCCTTCCCTCTTCGACGGAAAAGCAAAAACATCCGCCGTCTGAAGTATTTCTTCCATATCGGTCCTGTAACCGATAAGTCTGACTCTTTCTTCAAGACCGTACTTTTTGATCAGATCGTTAAGGAGTTTTTCATTAGGTCCTTTTCCGCACACGGTATAGTAGATATCCTTATCCGGTATCGATGCGATTGTTTCGATTATGACCTTCTGATTCTTGTTATCATTGATCTCTGCCGCCGTCACTATATGAAATGCATCAGGCGGAACACCGATCTCTTTTCTCTTTGCATCCCTTATCTCCGGCATCGGCCTGAATTTCTCACAGTCGACACCGACACCGCCGATCTTGGTGACTCCGGCTTTCTGTCTTATATGGAATCGAAGAGCTCTTGTATAGTCTTCGCTGTTTATCGTGATTATATGGTCGGTCCACCTCGCCAAAAACTTTTCTGCAGTGTAATACAGGATCCAGTTTTTAACAGGTGCGCCTTTGTAAAAATGAAACCCATGCGCGGTATAGATCACATACGGATGCTTGCCCGAAAACCTCGCTGCAATTCTCGATGTCACCGCACCCATGGGGTTATGACAATGGATTATATCTATACTGCCTTCATCAATGATCTTTTTTAATTCTTTGACAGCTTTAAGATTTGACTTGATCGAAAGGGGACTTTTTCTGACTTCGATCTGATGCAGTTCAATTCCCTGCTTTATCAGATCTTCTTTATCGAATACATAAACGGGATTATCAAAATTGGACGCATAGCTGACTTTACATCCCAGCTGCTGCGCCAGCAGACAATCACCCGATTCAAACTGCGGCAAAAATCCGCTTATCGTTGTAACAAACAGAAAATTTGTCATGATGGAAAAAGCCCTCCGTCTGCAGGGAAATCCCCTGCAGACTTAAGGCCCATATTAAGATATTATGCTCTGCGGTATTTTCTGAAGCAGATGACTGCTCCTGCCATAGCTGCAAGAACCACGAGTGCCATGAATGAATAGGTGACACCGGTCTTGGGTGATGCTGCGGGAGCATTGGTAGAAACCTTGACGATGGTGATGGGTGAAAGACTTGAAACCTGGAAAGCAACGGATCCGTTTGATACTGCAATGGGCTTGATGAGTTCCCAATTGGTTCCGTTAAAGTGAAGAATTGCAATGGTATCGCCTGCAGCGATCTGTCCGTTGCTCATAACAATGTTGTACATTCCGGTCGCATCCTTGACAGCGGAGGTTGCATCAACATTTACGGTTGAAAGAATGTTGGCAGCTACTACGCTTCCCTGGGTTGTAGCAGCACTTACAAGCTCGGGGCTTCCGAGGAAGAATCCGAGAGCCGCAACATCTCTGAGAACGGTGTTCTGTACTGCAACAGCAGCAGCCTTAGCGGTTGAATCCGATACTGCGGATACCTTGAAGCCTTCCGAAGTAGCTGTGATGATAGCGTACTGCGCGGGTGTAGCAGTGTCTGCAACTGCGGTGATGGCAGTCTGGGTTGCTACAGGGGGCTGT
>JAGCRJ010000173.1 GCA_017964745.1 Lachnospiraceae bacterium | reverse complement strand
GTCGAAGTACCGCCGTCAAGACATGCGGCATTGATAGCACCGTAATCCTGCATGATATCGATCATTTCCTTGAAGGTTGCGCCAAGGCTCGATGCCTGACGTCCGTCGATGACGCACATAAGTATCGCACCGTCGGCACGCTGTCCGATCGCAGTACGGGGATTCTTTCCTCCGCCGTAAACATCGATGCTGGGAACCTCAAGGGGCTCGCCGTCGATGATAAGGAACGGTCCGGTCTCATGCTTTACGTGGACTGCATCCCTTACACCGAGCTCGACTGCCTGCTGAACGGAATAACCCTTGAGCAGGATGAGCTTATTGTCATTCGTAAGACATACAAGATTCCACTTGCCGGTCGCATTGTTCTCATAAACGGGAACTCCTTCGGAGATAACTCCGCCGACGGGACATGCGGTATAGCTGTATGAACCCATATCGACGAACTCGCCGCCGTTGACTCCGCCTATGGCATTATATCTTTCACAGAACTTCTTAACGACATCTCCGTCTCCCTGTCTGAACTGGTCAACGGTTCCGACGAATACGGTCGAAGGGTCCTGTATTATCATCATATATCCGTGATATGTTCCACCGTTGATCTCTTCGATCACGATGGGCTTAACGCTCTCATCAACCTGTGCGGGATCCGCGATCTGGATCAGCTCGGTATTTGAAGCGGTTCCGTCCTCAGCCTCGGGCATGGTATTTTCTGCCACGATCTGATTAAATGCATCTTCTCCTATGAAAAGCTTGGGAAGCCACTTAAGAGCACTGGTCTCATATGCGAACATCGCGAACTGGCTTCTGAATGCGGGTGAGGGACCGTGCATTGCCAGAAAGCATGCACCGATCAGCAGTATCAGAACCAACGCTACGGTAACTCCGAGGATCGCGAAAAACCTTCCTATAACCCTCAAAACGATCTTTGCGGTACGGGCCCCCGTCCCGGACCTCTTTTCTTTACGACTGGACATTTTACAGATACAACCTTTCTTATTTTTTGAAGACCCAGTTTCTCTGGATCTTGAAGCTTATAAAGAACAGACAAGTGTCGACAACGGCCTTGATAAGGGTCTTGAGCCAGTCGCTGTTTACGTTAAAGATGAAGGTAAACAACGCAACAAGCCCCAGAGACGCACCAAGCTGCGCTATCGCGAGCAGCACGTATCTGACGGCACTTTTTGCGGTACCACCTTTATGGGAAAAAACTGCCTTTTTGTTGATAATGAAATTGCAGGCCGCGGATATGATCCTGGCTGCGGTTCCGGCTATCGTTCCCCTCGTTGCTTCGGCAATGAACTTGGGGATAAAAAGAAGAATAACCCTAAAGCATACCAAGTCTATTATACACGAAATCACCGAGCTTGCGGCAAATTTCAGTATGACTCCGTAAATACGTGCGGAATCCCTGAAAGGGTGGAAATGTGAGGTCTGATTGTCATCGATATAGACCGTCTCAATGGGAACTTCCGCATATGCGATCCCGTCGGATCCTATCTTGAGAAGCTGGTTGGTCTCATACTCATATCTGTCGCCTTCCACCTCTGTCATGTATGAAAGAAGGTCCGCCGGAACGGCCCTGAGACCGGTCTGTGTATCGGAAACCTTTATTCCGCACACATATCTGAACACGTTTCTGGTGATGACATTTCCGAGCCTGCTGCGGGTAGGAACCTGGGGAAGTGAGAAATCCCTGCAGCCGATGATGAACGCCTTCTTTTCGATCATCGCATCGATGCACTTTGCGGCATCATCCGGTGTGTGCTGACCGTCACCGTCGACCGTGACAACGCCGAGAGAATCCTTTCTTTCCTTTAAGACATACTCAAAAGCCGTTTTCATCGCACGGCCCTTGCCCTTGTTCACCTCGTGGACAAGAACGGTTATATTGTCGGGGTACTGCTCTTTGATCCTGCCGAACTCAACCCTGTGAGCCTCATCCGATCCGTCATCGACAAGGATAACGTCGGTAAAGCCCTTCTTTATCATTCCCGCCGCGGTCCCCGCGAGTTTTTCGTCCGGATTTAGGGACGGTATTATGACCTGAACATTATCGTACATAAAAACCTCTTTTTGTGTTATCATTGAACCTGTGACTATACAGGATAAAACCAAGATTGAAAGGAAAACAATTACATGGACGCTTTTTTTAACATGCCCTGGGACGGTCAGTTCCTTATCTGGCTTCAGGAGAACGTGAGAAGTGATGTACTCACTCCCGTCATGAAGCTGATAACCCATCTCGGTGACAAAGGCATCTTCTGGATCCTCATCGCGATCGTAATGCTCTTCTTCAAAAAGACCCGCCCCTTAGGTATGATGGCAGGCATCGCGCTTGTCTTCTCCGTACTTATCAACAACGTGATCATCAAGCCCAATGTCGGACGTATCCGTCCTTACGAAGTGGTTGACGGCTTAAAGCTCCTTATCGAAAGACAGCACGATCCTTCATTCCCCTCCGGACACTCGGGAGCATCATTTGCAGCCGCTGTGGTCTTCCTTGTAAAGGGACCCAAGAAGATCGGAATCCCGGCCATCATCATGGCGGCTCTGATCGCATTTTCGAGACTGTATGTCGGTGTTCACTATCCCACCGATGTCATCTGCGGAATCATCACCGGTACCTGCTGTGCGATAATCTCCTTCATGATCTGGAGCATCGTCGAGAAGAAAGCATCACCAAAACTTGCAGGTATTCTGGCCATCGAAAAGAAGGATCAGGAAAAGTAAAAAAATTTGTTGACAAAGAGTCTGCTTTTTAGTATATTAACTTTTGTCGTGCGAAAGCAGACTGATGCGACAGTAGCTTAGTTGGTAAAGCGCCACCTTGCCAAGGTGGAGACCGCGGGTTCGAGCCCCGTCTGTCGCTCTCGGATTTCCCTGATGATCAGGGAAGTTTTTTATTGCGAAAAACCCCTTAAATCATTTACCCCGGAATTACCCGGGGTAATTTTATTATGATCAGTATGCTACGCCTGTAAGGTCTATGCCGAGATTCATTGCATCGGCTTCGTACTGAGCCCTGAGCTCCTCAAGTCTTGCCGCGTACCTGATACGGTAGATCCTGATGAGCGCATCGTCGATCCTCTCTTCGGATATCACACCGCTCGTTACGCCCTCGATAATGCCCTCTACGGCAGCTCTGGGCTGAGGAGACGAATAGATCATGTCACAGCCTGCTTTAAGGGCCATTACGGCGCTTTCGGCAGGGGTGTAGTACTCGGTAATGGCCGCATCGCTTAAAGGTCCGCTCACGATGACTCCGTCGTATTTAAGCTCATCCCTGAGCACTCCGGTAACCGTCTTCTCCGAAAGTGTTGAAGGAAGCGAATCGTTATCGATCGAAGGATAGATGACATTACTCATCTGTATCATCTGTGCTCCGGCATTTATCGCGGAAAGCCATACCTGGAATTCATTTGCACGGAACTCCTCAAGAGTTCTGTCGCAGAGTGCCCTTCCGTGAAGGGGATCCTGATTGGAAGCCGCAAGCGAGGGGAAGTACTTGTATGCCGCAATGACTCCGCCCTGTGAAAGTCCGTCAGCCATGGCGGTTACATAGGGAGTTACAACCGAAGCATCGCTTCCGTAGGCTGCATTCTCGCCTATTCCTCCCGCGGTTACGGAAAGGTCGGCAACGGGTGCAAAATCGACTCCGATGCCTATGGCGGAAAGTCCGGTGCCTATTGAGATACCGGTGGATACGACAGCCTCCACATCGCCGCCCTCGGCAGCCTGTGCGGGTGTCAGAACGCTTTCAACGGCGCCTGTTCCGATAAGTCCGGACTCATTAAGTCCTGTCTCACTTGTTGCGAAAAATACGGGACGGTTTACCATATTGAGGGTATTTGAAAGCATGGTGGCAAACTGGTCCGTACCTGTGACATTCTTAGATGAATATACGATTCCGCCGGGGCAGAAATCACTGAGTGCCGCTGCGGTTCCGTCGCCTGCTATGACAACCCTGTCCACGCCGGTGATGGATTCGGGAGTGATGAACATTATTCCCTGAACCTTTTCCTCCAGGGTCATCTGCGAGATCTCTGCTTCAATCTCGGCATCGAGCAGCTGAAGGGGAGTATCCCCGAGCTCGTCAACGGTATGTATCTCGGGCACTTCAACGGGTTCGGCCTGTGCATTTGCCTCTTCTTCAAGCTGCTGCTGAAGTGCAAGCTCTGCGGCTGCCTCCGCCTCTTTGATCGCCCTTGATCTGTTTACAAAGTATCTGATGCCGAAGAACAGTCCGAGTCCGATAACGGCGATGATAAGGAAAAGAATGATGTACGCGGTTACCTGCTGGCGGACTCTCCTTTTATGCCTTGCTTCACGTCTTAATCTCTCGTTCTCTGTCTGTTCCCTTAAGGCATTTCTGCTGACTCTGGATTTTTCGGAGGATTCTTTCTTCTCCTCGCCGGTTTCACCTTCAGGCTGTTCTTCATCTTCCTGCTTGTCAGATGAATCTTCTTCTGAAGGATCGGTCACGGATGTGTCCGCATCTTCGGTCTCTTCCGCGGTTTCGGTCACCTCTTCTATATCGGCAGCTTCTTCCGCTTCGGGTGCACCGGTTTCAGCCACGGCTTCCGCACTTTCGGATCCGTTCACTTCGGCATTCTCCGCGGTCGTTTCATCCGCTGCGGTATCCGCAGCTTCAGGCGTTTCTTCCGCTTCGGTATTTTCATCCGAAGGTTCTTCAAACGCCGCTTCTTCGGCCTCTTCGCTTTCGAGAGCGTCCTGCTCCGCGGCGATCTCGGAAGTATTCAGAGTAGCGGTATCCTGATTTACTTTCTTATTTTTCTTCTTGTGTCTGCTCAACTTTCCGGCTCCTTAAAATCTGAAAACAGGAAATGATCAAAGTTTTGTTTCGACGAAAATATCATAGATCGCTCTGATCGCAGTCTCGAAATCGGAATTTGCAACGCCGATGATGATGTTGATCTCGGATGAACCCTGATCGATCATCTTGACGTTGACATGTGCATGGGCAAGTGCGGAGAAGATCCTTCCCGCTGTACCTCTTGTCGACTTCATTCCTCTTCCAACGACGGCGATGAGTGCAAGATCCGATTCGATATCAATGGTGTCGGGATCGGTCATTCTGCGGATCGATGAAACAACGCTCTGTTCCTTATCCCTGAACTCATCCTGGTGTACAAATACGGTCATGGTATCGATGCCGGAAGGAAGATGTTCGAAGGAGATGTTGTTCTCCTCGAATGCCTGAAGAACTCTTCTTCCGAATCCGATCTCGGAGTTCATCATATCCTTATCGACATTGACGGCACAGAATCCCTTCTTGCCTGCGATACCGGTGATGACATACTTTGATTTCTTGGATGTGGTACCTACGATCCATGTTCCGTCATCAGCGGGATCGTTGGTATTTCTGATGTTGATGGGGATGCCTTCCTGTCTTACGGGGAAGATGGCATCCTCGTGAAGAACTCCGGCTCCCATGTAAGCGAGCTCTCTGAGTTCCCTGTAGGTAATGGTCTCAATCTTGGCGGGATTCTTGATGATCCTGGGATCAGCGATCATAAATCCGGATACATCGGTCCAGTTCTCATACACATCCGCATGGATGGCACGTGCAACGATGGAACCCGTTATATCGGATCCGCCTCTTGAGAAGGTCTTAACGGTACCGTCGGCATATGCTCCGTAAAATCCGGGAATGACGGCTCTTTCAACCTTTGAGAGTTTGGTGCCGAGTTTCTTGTATGTCTTCTCGGCTTCGTAGTTATCGGTCTTCTTGTCAAAGATAATATAATCCGCAGGATCGAGAAATTCGTATCCGAGATATGCGGCCATGATACGTCCGTTGAGATACTCACCTCTTGATGCGGCATAATCCTTGTCGGCACCGCCTTTGAGATTCTTTTCGATCAGCTTGAACTCATCGGAAAGATCAAGTTTAATTCCGAGACCTTTGATGATCTCGTCATATCTTGCACGGATATTCTTGAGCACTTCGGAGAAGCTTCTGTCATCGGACACGCTGTCATAGAGATTGTAGAGCATGTCGGTGACCTTGGTGTCTCTGGGAGATCTCTTTCCGGGAGCGGAAGGAACAACATACCTTCTTTCGGGATCTGCCTTGATGATATCTCCTACTTTCTTGAACTGCTCGGCAGATGCAAGTGAGCTGCCGCCGAATTTTACTACCTTTGCCATTTTTCCATATTCCTCTTAAATCAATTATTCGTAGATCTCAATAACATTCTCGACAATACCGTTACTTAAGCCGGTCTTATCCGTTGCCCCGGTGATCAGACCGAACTTGCCTTCGCATACTCCGATCTCTTCGGCTCCTTCAAAGAGTGCTCTTGCCTTGTCTGCATTGCCCGCATCGGTCCTGACCATATATCTGTGCTTCTCGCCTGCGGCATTTCCTGCCTTCACGGGTACATCATCCCATCCGGGATACATCGTTGAAGAGCCCTTTCTGGCCGCATCTATCACATCGGCAACAACGGCGCTGGCGGTTGCAAGGCTGCCTGCGCCTTTGCCGTAATACATCGTCTCACCGAGCATATTGCCGGTAACGAAGATCGCATTGAAAACATCGTTAACGCCTGCAAGGGGATGACTCTTGGAAAGCATGAAAGGAGCGACAACGGTGGAAACACTGTCATCGTCCGCTCTGTCCGCGATGCCGAGAAGTCTGATCCTGAAGCCTGCCTTGGATGCAAGTGCGATATCGCTCTTATCGATACCGGTTATTCCCGTGGTGGGAACATTATCGGAATCCGTGAAATGACCTGACATTATATCTGCCAGAATGGAGATCTTTCTTGCCGTATCGTGACCCTCGATATCCGCTGTGGGGTCAGCTTCCGCATATCCGAGCTCCTGGGCAGTCCTCAGAGTCTCATCAAAGCCTGCGCCTTCCTCTTCCATCTTGGTGAGGATGAAGTTAGTGGTACCGTTAAGGATACCTGCGATCTGTGTGATCCTCTCTGCGGTAAGAGCGGTGGTAAGGGTGCGGAGCACGGGGATTCCGCCTCCGACACTTGCCTCGAAAAGATATGCGCATCCGTTTGCTTTCGCAAGCTTTATAAGCTCGGCACCGTGCTTGGCAACGAGCTCCTTATTGGATGTGCATACGCTCTTTCCCTGTTCGAGAGCGGCCTTGGTGAACTTATAAGCGGCGCCCGTTCCTCCCATGGTCTCGCAGATGATCGAAACCCCGGGATCGTTTATTATGACATTCACGTCATGAACGATCTTGGCTTCATTGGGGTCGCCCGGAAAATCGAGGAGATCAAGGATATACTTTACCGAAACCTTGTCTCCGGATGCGGCGGATACGATATCGTTGTTGCGGTCTATGACCTCGACAACGCCTTTTCCTACGGTTCCGTATCCGAATACAGCAACATGAATCATTTCTTTAACTCCAGTCTGTCTTTATTACTTGTTCAAAGGATACTTCTCGGTAAGTGCCATAACGATGGCCTTAGCCTTTTCTACGCCTGCTTCCCTCTCCTTGACGATGATGCTGATAGCCTCGGCGATCTGATCCATATCCTCGGTCTTAAGTCCTCTTGATGTAACTGCGGGAGTTCCGAGTCTGATGCCGCTTGTTACATTGGGCTTCTGAGGATCATTGGGGATGGTGTTCTTGTTGGCGGTAAGATGAGCCTCGTCCATGAGAGCCTCGATCTCCTTACCGGTAAGGTTGAAAGGAGTGAGGTCAAGGAGCATAAGGTGGTTATCGGTTCCGCCGGAAACGATCTTGAGTCCTCTGGAGATGAGTCCCTTTGCAAGAGCCTGAGCGTTGTCGATGATTCCCTGCTGGTAAACCTTGAATGAAGGATCGAGAGCCTCCTTGAAGCATACAGCCTTGGCTGCGATAACGTGCATGAGAGGTCCGCCCTGGATTCCGGGGAATACTGCCTTGTTGAGCTTGTGCTCCTTGGCAAACTCTGCGCTGGAAAGGATCATTCCTCCTCTGGGTCCGCGAAGGGTCTTGTGGGTTGTGGTGGTAACAACGTGAGCATAAGGGATGGGGCTGGGATGAAGGCCTGCTGCGACAAGTCCTGCGATGTGAGCCATATCTACCATGAGGAATGCGCCGACCTCATCAGCGATCTCCCTGAAACGCTTGAAGTCGATGGTACGTGCGTAAGCGGAAGCTCCTGCGATGATCATCTTGGGCTTGCACTCCTTTGCGATCTCCTCAAGCTTATCGTAATCGATGAATCCGTCATCATTTACGCCGTAAGGAACGATATTGAAATAGGTTCCGGAAATGTTTGCGGGTGAACCGTGGGTAAGATGTCCGCCGTGATCGAGGTTCATTCCCATTACGGTATCACCGGGCTGAAGAAGTGCGAACTGTACGGCAAGGTTTGCCTGTGCTCCTGAGTGAGGCTGAACGTTTGCGTAGGTGCATCCGTAAAGCTCCATGGCACGGTTTCTTGCAAGCTCCTCAACAACGTCAACACACTCGCATCCGCCGTAGTAACGCTTTCCGGGATATCCTTCGGCATACTTGTTGGT
>JAGCRJ010000172.1 GCA_017964745.1 Lachnospiraceae bacterium | reverse complement strand
GAGTCCCGAGTCTTCGACGGTGAGCTTGAAATCCTGATGGTCCGCATCGAGGCTTACCCTTACCCAACCGTTTTCGTGATTGTATTTGATCGCGTTTTCAACGAGGTTTGTGATAAGTGATGTGATCTTGACCTCATCAACTTCCGCGATTATCTTTCTTTTTGTTTCGAAGGTAACATCGACGTTCTGCTTTCTTGCGATGGAACGGAGTCTCTTGAGTACAAGCTCGGTAAGCTCGTTTATGTCCGTGGGTACGGGCTTGAGGTTCTGGCTCGAGGTATCGTCCATCTTGACGAGTGCGAGAAGATCGGTGATGATCCTGTTTTCCCTGTCTATCTGGGAGGTGATGTCCTCCATGAATTCCCTGTAATCCTCCACGCTCGCATCGGGGCTTGCAAGGAGCGAATCGGAAAGAACCTTCATCGATGCCATCGGAGTCTTAAGCTCGTGCGAGACATTGGCAACGAATTCTCCCCTGCTCTCATCAAGCGCATTGATACGCGTGAGGAGGTTATTGAAGGCTTCGGATATATGAGCGGTCTCGGTGCAGTCCTCCACAGGTTCGAGCAGGTTGTTGTAGCCCGCCTTTACCGCATTGATACGGCCGGTAAGTGTGGTGACGGGACTGACCAGGAATCTCGAAAGGATAGCCGCAAGTGCCGCGACAAGGATGATGATCGTGATCTCGAGGATGAATGCGTTGTTTCCGAGGACGTCCGCCATGCTGATGATGCTGTCATCGGAAATGGATGTGAGCATGACTCCCCTTATGACTCCGGATCCGCCTTCAGCGGTTGTGTCAGCGATGGGTGTCGTAAGCTCGATGTAGCCGAGGTTTTTATCGTAGTAGGATGTCGATACACCCTGGAAGCATTTGATGACCTCTTCGGATATTATCGTTTTTCCTTCGGATATTCCGTAGGTATCCTTGAGCACCTTGAAATTCGCACCGATGATCATGATCCTGCCTTCGTACACGTTCGAAAGCATTTCGATCTCCGCATCCATAACGTCAAGAGAGCCGGTGTAATCATCGGCCCTGCCCGTAAGTGCTGATATGTACTTATTTGCAACGAGGTGGTTGGCTGTGATCGTAAGCTGGTTCTGGACTGCGGAAACGCGAGTTTCAACGGCCCTGGACTCGTAATCGGATACGATCGTAACTCTTACGAGTATGCAGGGAACTATCCCCAGAACCAGGATGATCAGGAAAATCCGTGCCCTGAGCGATCTGAGCCTTATGACGGATTTAAGATTTGAAAGGAGCTCTGTCATATATCAGTTGCCCTGAGCGGATACGCTGAAATAATATCCTATACCCCATCTGGTGTGGACGTATGTGGGATTGCCGGCATCGCTTTCGATCTTCTCGCGAAGTCGTCTTACAGGGACATCGACGGTTCTTTCATCTCCGGGGAAATCATCGCCCCAGACAGCTGGAAGAAGGTCATTCCTTTTATAGACCTTGCCGGGATTTTCCATAAGGATCCTGATGATCTCGAATTCCTTGGATGTAAGGGGGATCTCTTCATTTCCCTTGAAGGTTCTGTGATTTTCAAGGTCGAGTGTAAGGCCGCCTGCGGAAAGGGTCTCACCTTTCGGCTTTGCGGTCTCTTCCTTACGGCTTCTTCTCATGACGGCCTTGATCCTTGCTTTTACCTCAAGGATGTTGAAGGGCTTGGTCATGTAATCGTCGGCACCGTAATCAAGTCCGAGGATCTTGTCCATATCGTCGCCCTTGGCTGTGAGCATGATGATGGGAGTCTTGGAAAATTCCCTGATCCTCTGGCATACTTCGTAGCCGTCAAGCTTGGGAAGCATGAGGTCAAGAAGGATTATGTCGTAATCCTTGGCCTTTGCCATCTCTAGAGCTTCCTCTCCGTCATATGCGCAGTCGGTCTCGTAGCCGTCCTGCTCGAGTGAGAATTTTATTCCTTTAACGATGAGTTTTTCATCATCGACGATAAGTACCTTAGCTGCCATTTTCTACCTCTGCATAAGTCAGACACGGATGAGATCCTTTATCTGATTGAAAAGATTCTCTCCTATGCCGTTTACGTTCATGATCTCTTTGATGTCCTTAAAGCTTCCGTGCTCTTCACGGTAGCTTATTATCGCCTGTGCCTTGGAACTTCCTATTCCGGGGAGTGTGCACAGGGCCTGTTCTCCCGCAGTGTTGATGTTGATGAGTGCGTCTGTAGCGCTCTGTTCTTCACGGCCTGTGATATAGTCGGATGCACCTTCCGCAAGCTCTTCTCCCACCTCCGGGAAAAAGACCATATCGCCGTCTTCCAGCATTCCCGCAAGGTTGATGCGCTTTTCATCAGCGCCTTCGGAAAATCCTCCCGCAGCCTCGAGTCCGTCACAGACCCTGCTTCCCGCGGGCAGTTCGTACACTCCGGGATCTTGCACCGAGCCGCAGATGTAGACAACTATCGTAAGCTCTTCCGCTACGCCTGCTGCCGGGTCAGATTCGTTTTGAGTTGATCCGTCGTCCGGCATGCTTAGCGGTGATCCGCCTTCATCCGCGTTTTGCGCTTCAAGCCGGGACAGTGTCATCTCACCATTATCACCGCACGAAGTAAGGATCAGTGCGGAAAGAAGTGCTGCGGCGGCAAGTGCGCCTTTTATTTCTTTTTTCATATTCCCTCCTTAGCGGAGGGCCGAAGGTAAATGACCGCTTTTCACGGAAGCGGTTTTCTTTTACAAAGATGCGTTAAGGACGAAGTTGATGTTGTTGTCGAGCGTTATGAGCTCGTTCTTGATATCTCCGCCTTCCCAGACCTTGGAGAACATGACCTCGAGCTGCATCCAGATATTCTCTGTCTCCATCATCTTGGGAAGAGAAACGCTGCCCGCATACTCGATCGCGTAGATCTGGTCCGCACCGCCATCCATTCCGAACGATCTCGATGCACTTGCAAGGCCTGAAAGCTCGGTAAGCTTCGGTGCCTCATCCCTTGTAAGGAAAAGTGCAAATTCATTCGCAAGACCGGTCTTGGCCGAAAAGCTGTTAACGCATGCCACGCTTGTGATCGCAAGCGAAGCACTGGGAATGTCGCTTGTAACATTTGGCATCTCGGAAAAGCCGTACTCGTAAGCAAAGCTTCCGTCTTCGGTCGCTTCCTTAAGTCTCTTTACAAGGTCGTATCCGCCGATGGTAAAGACGGTCTTTCCGTCGATGAAATCCTGTATAACACTGTCATAAGTGACCTCATCGCTCTCGATCGAAAAGTAATCGTGAAGAGCCTGGTATTTGGTAAGGCATGTTACCGCGGTCTCGTTGTTGACGGATATGCTGCTTCTGTCATCGCCGTAGGGTCCGCCGACGCTTATCGCATTTCCGACAAGCCAGTAATTGTACATGATGGATGAAACATCCCAGCTCATGATACCTTCAACGCCGTCGGGAACGGAGTAGCTGTTCGCGATGGTCATGAGGTCTTCGAGAGTGTAGGGAACCATTCTCGTAATGTATTCGCTGGTGAGCGCTTCGAGCTGCTCGGGATCGATGTCTTCCTCGGTCAGTGCGGAATTTCCGCTGTCCTCGCTCTCGGAGCTTCCGCCCTCCATATCGATGGGGTTACCGGTAAGATCGGCTATCGCCATCTGTCTCGCCCATCCCTCAAGATAGGTTCTGTTGTAGACCATGACGGAGGTATCGAAGCTTAAGGGATATCCGAGCGTCATTCCCTGATAGGTCACGGCATTTACCGCAGCTTCGGAATAGTTCAGGATTCCGATCGTCATTCCTTCGTTGGGGATCTCCATCGCAAGGCCGGAAAGATAGGCCTTCTCGAGAGTCTCGCTGCCTGTGATGATAACATCGGGGAAGCTTTCTCCCGAGGCGGATGCCTTATAGCATTCCTCGAGGAAATTCTCCGCGGGCTTGAGCACGGGGATAACTGTTATGTTTTCCTTTTCACCGAATTCAACCGCAGCCTTGCTGATAAAAGGAGAAAGCCTGTCATCCGTGTACCAGACGGTGAGGTTTCCGCTTCTTCCGAGCCAGGATGCACCTGTCGTTCCGGTGTTCACTTCCCTGATCTGTTTACCCGATCCGATAAACGCATACAGGAAAAGAAGAACGACCATGAATACGCTTAATAATCTTGCTGTTCTGTTCATAAATCATCAGTAAGGAACCGAAGGGCGCTTTTGCCATGCGGTTCCTCAGCCTTTCAATTACTTACTTTACGGTCTCTGCGATCGCTTCCTTCAGGATAACGATCATTGCATCAATGTCCGCCTCAGTAATGATGAGGGGAGGAACGAACCTTATGATATCGCTTCCCGCATTGATGAGGATGAGACCCTTTTCAAGTGCCTTATTTATGATGTCTCCCACAGGGCGGTCGAAAACAAGTCCCTGCATGAGTCCGCGTCCGCGGTGCTCCTTGATCTGAGTAAACTCTGCGGCTACTTCGTCGAGCTTCTTCCAGAGGTACTCGCCTGTCTTTAAAGCCTTGCCGGGGATGTCGTCCCTTTCCATGATCTCAAGGACCTTCGCGGCAGCTGCGCAGCAAAGGGGATTTCCGCCGTAGGTTGTTCCGTGGTCACCGGCAACAAGGGAAGATGATCCGACCTTCTCGGTCATTGCGAACGCACCGATGGGAACGCCGCATCCGAGAGCCTTTGCAACCGTTATGACATCGGGCTTTATTCCGTACTTCATGAATGCGAAGGGATATCCTGTCCTTCCCATTCCGCACTGGATCTCGTCGCAGATCATAAGGATGTCTTTTTCATCGCAGATCTGACGTATTCCTTTTATGAATTCGTCTGTTGCGGGGGTAAGTCCGCCCTCGCCCTGAACGGTCTCCAAAAGGATCGCTATGGTCTTATCGTTTACGAGCTTCTTAACGCTTTCAAGGTCGTTGTAATCCGCAAAACGGATGTTGCCGATACCGGGCTCGAAAGCATCGCGGTAGTGGGGATTTCCGGTCACGGAAAGAGCACCCATTGTACGTCCGTGGAAGGAATGATTCATTGCGATGATCTCGTGATCGGTACGTCCGTCCTTGTTAAAGCCGTATTTCCTTGCGGTCTTGATCGCACCCTCGATCGCCTCTGCGCCCGAGTTTGTGAAGAACACACGGTCCATTCCCGAATACTTTTTCAGTGCCTTTGCGGCTTCGATAGCGGGAACGTTGTAGTAATAATTTGATGTGTGGATCACCTTGTCGATCTGGTTCTTAAGAGCATCGTTGTACTCCTTGTTTCCGTAGCCGAGTGCAAATACGGAAATGCCGGCAACGAAGTCAAGGTATTCCTTTCCCTCGATGTCATAGAGGTGAACGCCCTCACCCTTATCGAGGACGATCCGGTAACGGTTATATGTGTGAAGCAGGTCTTTCTCGGCCTCTTCTATATATTCTTTCATGTTCATATCAGTCATCCTGTCCTTCTTTTGCAATGGTGTCGTCATCCGCAACAATAGCGGTTCCGAAACCGTTCTTGGTAAAGATCTCAAGCAGCATGGAGTGGGGTACTCTTCCGTCGAGGATGTGCACTCTGTTAACGCCGCTCTTGATCGCATTGGTGCAGTTGGTGAGCTTGGGAAGCATTCCGCCGCCGATCATTCCGGAATCGATGAGGGCATCTGCCTCGGATACGGAAAGTCTTCCGATGAAGGAGCTCTTGTCGTTGAAGTCTCTGTAGAGACCCTCAACATCTGTGAGGAATACGAGCTTGTCGGCACCGAGCGCTGAAGCTATCGCACATGCGGCATCGTCAGCGTTGATGTTGTAGGTGTTGTATTCATCGTCAACACCGATGGGTGAAACGATGGGAAGGAAATCGTCATCGAGAAGATCGTAAAGGATCTTGGGATTGACCTGCTTTACATCGCCGACAAAACCGATGTCCTGTCCGCCGGAGAGCTTCTTTTTAACCTTGAGGAGTCCGCCGTCCTTTCCGCTGATGCCGGCTGCGCCGACGCCGAGCTCCTGGACCATGCTGACGAGCTTTTTGTTGACTCTTCCGAGAACCATCTCGGCGATCTCCATTGTCTCTTCATCGGTGACTCTGAGTCCGTTGATGAACTGAGGCTCCTTGCCTACCTTGGAGACCCACTTGCTGATGTCCTTGCCGCCGCCGTGTACGACGATGGGCTTAAAGCCTACCAGCTTGAGAAGGGTAACGTCCTTGATGACGTTCTTCTGAAGATCGGGGGATGCCATTGCGCTTCCGCCGTATTTTACGACTATGATCTTGCGGTTAAACTTCTGGATATATGCGAGAGCTTCTACGAGCGTCTCGGCTTTTTTCATTGCAAGATCCATATCTTTGTTCTCAGACATTTCAAACTCCTTTTCGTTTATAAAAGTCTATTTCGTGTTTTCTTTTACACGTTAAGTCCTGTCTTCTCATCAATGCCGAGCATGATGTTCATGTTCTGTACGGCCGCTCCGGATGCGCCTTTTCCGAGGTTATCGAAAAGTGCTGTGACACCGATCAGATCCTCGTAGCCGTATACATAGATCTCGAGGTCGTCCCTTCCCGCAAGGGTGTTCGCATAGATCTTGCCGGGCTCATCCTCGAAGGGCTTTACGCTATCGAGTGCTTCATCCTTGTAGTAATCAGCAAGCTTTTCGCATACTTCCTTTGCGGAAGGTGT
>JAGCRJ010000171.1 GCA_017964745.1 Lachnospiraceae bacterium | reverse complement strand
CGGGATCCAACCCCGGCGGATGGTGCTCATCATCCAACGTTAACATTCAGGGTATGGTAGTCGGACTCAACGGCCTCGACTGGGATAGTGCATATGCGAACGTTTCCGGTGTCGCAACGTATGCCCTGTGGCTATGATGAGGATCCTTTGATCTGAATAACTGAAACGATAAATACTCTGTACTGAGCTTTAAGCAAAGTACAGAGTATTTTTTTGCTCCCGGTATGCGCCTTTTTGCACAAAGAGTGGAAACTATTTTTGGCGATTTGGTTCCTTGTACCTTCGGAAGCCTTATTTTATAATGGAAACGTGGAAACTAAAAATCGTTTCCGACATTTTTTCTTTTTCGTCAACGACAAACGGTTCTTTTTCAAATCGAAAGGCGGACTCACATATGCAGGACACCGAAAAGCTGAAACTGACAATTCTGGAGGGTACGGTAAAGGTTTATGCCGAGAAGGGGATCAAGTTCACCATGGACGATCTCGCTAAACATCTCGGAATGAGCAAGAAGACCATCTACACCGTATACCGCGAAAAGCAGACACTCTTTATGGCGATGGTCGATCACGCATTTGATTCCATCAAGGAAAGCGAAAAAAAGGTAATGGAAGATCCGACAACGGACACTGTTGAAAAGCTCCGCAGGATCCTCGGAGTTCTTCCCGACGGATACCGTGATGTCGATCTCGGACAGCTCTATATTCTCAGGGAAAAATACCCCGAGATATACGCCAAGGTTGAAGAGAGACTCGAAACGGGCTGGGAACTGACCATTGCCATCATGGAACAGGGAATGAGGGAAGGTGTTCTCAAGCCGGTCAATATCGGACTTTTCAAAACGGTATTTGAAGCGGCGCTTGAGAAGTTCTTTGCCAAGGATGTTCTTATGAGAGAGGGTATTACATATGCTGATGCTCTCGATTCGGTGGTCAACATCATGGTTGACGGTATTATCGTAAGGTAACGGAGGGGGATATGAGACAAAAGTTTTTCTTAAACGAGGGTTGGAAGTATACGGCAGATTACGAGGACAGGATGCTGTTTCCGGAATATGACGACAGCGCATTCGAAACGGTGCGCATTCCTCATACCGTAAAAGAGACCGCATTCAATTATTTCGACGAGTCGGAATATCAGAAGCTCGTTCTCTAC
The DNA here is from genome assembly GCA_017964745.1 of Lachnospiraceae bacterium. Classification (GTDB taxonomy): domain Bacteria; phylum Bacillota; class Clostridia; order Lachnospirales; family Lachnospiraceae; genus AC2028. The sequence continues at coordinate 930 of JAGCRJ010000171.1, read as the reverse complement.
AGAAAGCATATCGATGTTCCCACAGAGTGGGAAGGAAAGTGCATAAAGCTCACATTCGACGGCGCGGCACATTATGCGGATATCTATATCAACGGCGACCGTGCGGGACGTCATCATTGCGGCTATACCGCATACACCATCGACATCTCATCACTGCTCAAGTACGGACAGGAGAATCTTATCTCCGTAAAGCTCGACAGCCATGAGGATCTCGACCAGCCTCCCTTCGGGCATGTCATCGATTACATGACATACGGCGGGATCTACAGAAGCGTATATATCGATGTCTACGACGGAATTCATATGGAGCAGCTCTTTGCATACACCGTTAAGGATGATGCCGGCCTGAGACTTCACTCAAGCGCATTCGTGGACGGTGATCCCGGGGCTCCGATCCTTGTAAAGCAGTTCATAAGCGAGCACGGCGAGGACGGAAAAGGAAGACTCATCGGAGAATACGAGCCCGAGGAAAAATGCTTCGCTCTTTCTATGGAGTTCGATCCCGGAGAGATTAAGCTCTGGTATCCCGAAAGCCCCGTTCTCTATGATCTGAGAACAGAGATCGTCGATAAGAAGTCCAAGAAGACTCTCGACGAGCAGACGATCGTGATCGGTGTGAGGACCGCAGAGTTTAAGACGGACGGCTTCTATCTCAACGGTGAAAAATATCTGATTAGGGGACTCAACCGTCATCAGAGCTACCCTTACGTCGGATATGCAATGCCCGATTCCCTCCAGAAGGAGGATGCAAGGATATTAAAAGAAGAACTCGGAGTAAATGCCGTAAGAACATCGCACTATCCTCAGTCGCAGGCTTTCCTCTCACTGTGTGACAAGCTCGGACTTCTAGTTTTCACCGAGATCCCCGGATGGCCGCATATCGGCGGAGAGGAGTGGAAGGAACAGGCGATCGCGACTGTAAGGGATATG
>JAGCRJ010000170.1 GCA_017964745.1 Lachnospiraceae bacterium | reverse complement strand
CGTTCTCAAAGCCGGTAACTCCGAGCGAGATAAGGTACTCACCGCCCTGGAGCATCATCTTCTGGGTAAAGGAGATCTCAATCTCGTCTCCCTTCTTCACACTGTCATCGAAGGTCTTGCTGACAAGTGTATTGGTTCCTGTTATCTCCACATCGCGGACATTCTTGACCGAGCATGCGAAGATCGGTGCCTGTATGTCCTCTTCGATCTTCACCTTCATCGTGACGGTATATTCGGTTCCCTTTTCGACGGCATTAGTCTTCGTGCCCTTCGAATCGGTGATGCCGTATTCGGTAATGTTTGCTTTGCCGTTACCGTATTCGAGAACGTCATTTTCATTGGTCTCAACAATCTTGGCCTGTCCGGCACCCGCAAGGATCTGCTTATACTTGTCTATCATTTCCTTGGGAGAGCCGTTTCCGATCATCTCACCGCTGTTAAGAAGATAAACCCTGTCGCAGTATCTTGAGATGCTACTGAGATCATGGCTTACGAAAAGGATCGTCTTGCCCTTCTTCTTGAACTCCTCGAATTTGCGGTAGCACTTTGCCTGGAAGAAGACGTCTCCCACGCTGAGGGCTTCGTCAACTATAAGTATCTCGGGATCTATGTTGATGGAAACCGCAAATGCAAGACGGACGAACATACCGCTAGAATAGGTCTTGCAGGGCTGATACACATAGTCGCCGATATCGGCAAAGGAAAGAATGTCGTCGATCTTCTTATCGATCTCTTCCTTGGAAAAGCCCATCATGGTACCGTTCAGATAGATGTTCTCGATACCGTTGTAATCCATGTTGAAGCCCGCGCCGAGTTCGAGCAGTGCGGAGATCCTTCCGTTCACCTCGACCTCACCCGATGTGGGAGTAAGGACACCCGTAAGGATCTTGAGAAGTGTGGACTTGCCCGAACCGTTTGTTCCGATGATGCCGACGGTCTCGCCCTTCTTTACTTCGAAATCGACACCCTTCAGGGCATAGTGGAACTTAAAGCGTTCCTTCTTTCCGGAAAGCCCGAGTGCGTCAAGCATACGGTCGCGGTTACGCTCGTAGAGCTTGTATCTTTTTTCAATTTTCGTCGCCCTTACGGCAAATTCTTCTGACATAGCTTTATAAAACATCCGCAAAATGCGGCTTTAATCTCTTGTAAATGATCGCGCCGAAACCAAAGAGCATTGCACATGCGATCCAGAAATAAACCGTTGAATAGAATCTTTCGAAGAACCAGATATCGCCGTAGATCGCATCGCGGTATCCGGTAACGATGTAAACAACAGGATTTAACTTGAGCAGCGATATAAGTGTCGGATTCTGGATCATATCCATATTCCACATAATGGGAGTTGCCCATACGAGGATCTGGAGAATGACGTTTATGAGCTGTCCGAGATCGCGCACGAAGACGACGAGCGAACAGGTCGTATAGCATATTCCGAGTGCGAGCACAAAGGTGCATCCGGTATAGTAGAAGACCTGTATCCAGTGAATGCCGGGATAATGACCGCAGAGGATCGCAACTATCATGAGAAGCACGATGAAGAAAACGTGTGTGATGAGTGCCGCGAATACCTTGATGATGGGAAGAACGCTTATCTTGAACACAACCTTCTTGACAAGGTAGCTGTATTCGAGGAGTGCGCTCGTTCCGGTAGAAAGAGCTTCACTGAAGAAGAACCACGGAACCATTCCGCATGTGAGGAAAAGCACAAACGGAACATCGTCGGAACCGCTCGAGCGTGCGCTCTTCATGATGGTTCCGAATACGAAATAATAAAGTGCTATCGTTACGATCGGCTGAATGAACGCCCAGATAACTCCCATATAGGAGCCGGCATAACGCCTTTTGAAATCATTGCCCGCAAGCTTTAGGATCAGCCTTCTGTTCTGCCAGATCTCAAGGGGCAAAGTGACGATCTTGTCATATTTTACAACTATGAAGATCGCAGAGATAACAATTACCGCAAGTGAGATGCACTTTTTTATGATCTCATCGCTCTTTATCGCTGCGGGATTGGTATGCAGAGCAACGCATAATGCCAACAGGCAGAATACGAGAAGAAGAATCGGGATTATTATCTTTTTTCTTCTGATGGCTGTAGGTTTCATTAATCTCCGAAAGTCTCCTTAAAAGGAGGCCATATCTTGTCCCTGTCTGATAAGGTGATCTCCATTCCTTCGGGGATGGGCCACTCTACTCCTATCTCGGGATCGTTGTACATGATACCGCCCTCATCTCCGGGGGTATAGAAATCGCTGCACTTATAGCAGAACTCCGCATAATCTGAAAGTACGAGGAATCCGTGTGCGAATCCCTTGGGAACAAGGAACTGCTTTTTATTCTCCTCGGTAAGAAGAACGCCGAACCACTTGCCGAATGTGGATGATCCCTTTCTGAGATCGACGGCTACGTCGAATACTTCTCCCTTGATGACTCTTACGAGCTTATCCTGGGGATGATTGATCTGAAAGTGAAGCCCCCTGAGAACTCCTTTTTTGGATGCGGACTGATTGTCCTGAACGAATACGGTATCGATACCTGCTTCCTTGAAATCATTAAAGTTGTAAGTCTCCATAAAGTATCCGCGCGCATCACCGTGTACGGTGGGTGTGATTACTTTAAGTCCTTCGATCTCACAGGTTTCTACGCTTATCTGTCCCATTTCATATCTCCTTAGTAATACATGATGTCAAAATCAACATTTCCGTTTATTCCGTCCACATGACCCTTCGATGTATACTGCCACATGGAATAGTATCCGTTGTATAAAGGCGTGCTCCTGTATTCGGCAAGCCATACATTGAATCTGTCAAGCCTTGATGCATCGATATTGGTTGTAAGCCAGTACCTGCATGCATACACGCCGCCGGACTGTCCGGCATTTTCAAGAGTCCTGCAGAAGGCTTCGCATACCGCAGTCCTCGTATCCTTGTCTATCTGATCACCTCTTCCGCCGTTCGAGCCTTCAACATCGAGATAGATCGGAAGCTCCAGATCGTAAGGAGCACACATTTCCATTACCGCCGATGCTTCCTCGACGGCTTCGGCTTCGTTCACGGCCTGAGTAACAAAGTAAACACCGACCTGAAGTCCTGCCTGCTGTGCACCCGAAACATTCGCATCAAAGTACTTGTCCTTAACTATCGCGCCGGTCACGGATCCTCTGTAGCCCGCTCTTACGATGACGAATTCGATGCCGGACTGCCTTACCTTGTCCCAGTCGATATCGCCCTGCCAGCTCGATACATCGATGCCGGCCTTGTGATCGTTTCCTCCGGGCTGGAGCGTTACTATCTCCGTCCTGTCGGAATCCTCGAGCGCATCGTCCATCGTGCCCGTATCCTCAAGTGCGGCATTGATCTCTTCTTCGGTCCTGATCAGCACGCTGATGTCGGCGATGGGAATATACTCAACCTTTTCCTTGACGGACACCCTGGTCGAATGAAGGGGAACCCTGTAGCCCTCTACGGGATCGAGGAATACATCATAGTCTCCCGGATCTATCGTTCCGGCATAGATGATTCCATCCTTATCAAGGTCCCTGTACGAAACTGTAATGTCATCGGAATCCCTTACCTTGATATTGAAAGGAACACCGGTCACAAGTTCTCCGTTTATATCGAGCACGAGAACTCTCAGATCCTTTTCGACGCTCGTGACCATGATACTGAGATTTCCCGACTGATCCATTGCGGCATCAAACGCCGCACTGTGCTCCGGATCAAAGAAGGTCGGATCGTTCATGAATGCCTTGGGGTTATCTCCTATGAGATTTCCCTCAAGAGGTGATGTGGCATTAAGGTTTGCCTGAGTCTGTGTCGCGGCGTTAACGCTCACATCCGTCTGCGCCTGTCCGGAAGGTTTTCTTCCGTCATAAGTGCAGAGAATGACTATCAGTACTATCAAAAGTACTGCGCCCATACTTCCCAGAATTGTCAGCATCCGGGACCTAGAGTCCATTTGCCACCTCTCTTAAATACTGACCGTATGCAGTCTTGATAAGGGGCTCGGAAAGCTTTAAGAGCTGATCCTTATCGATGAAGCCTCTCTTATATGCGATCTCCTCGATGCAGGAGATGTAAAGTCCCTGTCTCTTCTGGAATGCAGCTACGAAATCGGCCGCATCGAGAAGGCTGTCGTGATTTCCGGTATCGAGCCATGCAAAGCCTCTTCCGAGAGTCTCTACGTGGAGATTGCCTCTGCTTAAGTACTCATTGTTGACTGAGGTTATCTCGATCTCGCCTCTTGCCGAGGGCTTGACGTTAGCTGCGATATTTACGACATCATTGTCATAAAAGTAAAGTCCGGGAACGGCATAATTGCTCTTGGGGTTTGCGGGCTTTTCCTCGATCGAGATTGCCTTGCCGTTTTCATCGAATTCGACAACGCCGTACTCTCTGGGATCCCTTACATAGTATCCGAAGATCGTTGCGCCGGCTTCGCTTGAGGTGCGCTCCGCTGCGGACTTAAGAACCTTGGAAAAGCTCTGTCCGTAGAAGATGTTGTCTCCGAGTACGAGTGCAACGGGATCGGAACCGATGAATTCCTTTCCGACGATGAATGCATCGGCAAGTCCCCTGGGGGTTTCCTGAACCGCATAGGAGAAATTCATTCCGAGCTGCTCACCTGTTCCGAAGAGATCCTCGAATACGGGAAGATCCCTGGGTGTAGAAATGATAAGCACTTCACGGATCCCTGCGAGCATGAGTGTCGAAAGGGGATAATAGATCATAGGCTTGTCATAGACGGGCATGATCTGTTTCGATATAGCCTTGGTAAGAGGATAAAGTCTTGTTCCGCTTCCGCCTGCAAGTATGATTCCCTTCATATCAGATCTCCTTCCTCGATCCGTACATGTTCTCGTAATACTTCTGATAGTCGCCGCTTGTTACACCTTCCATCCACTTCTGGTTCTCGAAATACCACTTGATGGTCTTTCTGATGCCTTCCTTGAACATGGTCTCAGGTTCCCATCCGATCTCCTTCTTGATCTTATCGGGAGCGATGGCGTATCTTCTGTCGTGACCCTTTCTGTCCTCGACATAAGTGATGAGATCCTCGTTGATATGGGCTCTTCTGGGATCTCCATCGGGAAGTTCTTCCCTGAGGACTTCAAGGATGGTCTTGATGATCTCGAT
>JAGCRJ010000169.1 GCA_017964745.1 Lachnospiraceae bacterium | reverse complement strand
TACCGATATTCCAGGCATCAAATGCCTCGTCGAAGACATACATGCCCACGCGGTCGCATGCTTCTATCAGTGCGGATGAAGGAGGATTGTGAGCCGTGCGGATCGCATTGAAACCTGCGCTCTTAAGCTTTTTGATCTTCCTTTCCTCTGCCGAATAAAGTGACACGGAACCAAGAAGTCCGTTGTCATGATGCAGGCATCCGCCCCTGAGCTTGACACTCTTTCCGTTTATCAGCAGTCCTCTCACGGGATCTGCACTTATAGTCCTGATACCGAAAAGAGTCTCCGCCTCATCGGATGTGATCTCATCATCCGGAACAAAATGCGTTGTGTACTGTCCGAGGTCTCTTACAACCGCTTTAACCCTGTAGAGTCCGGGAGCTTCCGCATCCCAGAGAAGTGGATCCTTAACGGTAAGATTCATCCTCGCGGTCTCCGTATCACCGCGACCGACATATATCACGCGCTTCACACTTGCGGCAAGTTCACCGGCATCCTCTGTGAAAAGAGAAAGCTCAACCTCCGCCATGCGGTTTCCGAGACCGGAATTTTGAACCTCGACAAGAGCCTCCAGGAATGCATAACCGTCTGCCACCTCTTTGGTACAGACATATATCCCGTCGGGAACTATATGGACCTTGGGGGAGTGACAAAGGAATGCCCCGCGGTAAAGTCCCGATCCCGTATACCACCTGGAATTAGGCTGCATGCTTGTATTGACATTGACGGTGATGCGGTTTTCCTCTCCGAATGTTACGTGATCGGTCAGATCGATGTAGAAGGGAGCATAACCGTTGTGGCATATTCCGACCCTGCTTCCGTTTATATCCACTGTGGCATTCATCATGACTCCGTCGAATTTCAGTCCGACGCAGGAGCCCTTCCACTCTTCGGGAATGAATACATGTTTCGTATAGCTGGAGAGTCCTCCGGTAAAGAATCCCGAATCCACCCCTGCAGGTGCATCCTCGGATACCGGAGTGCTTATCATTCCGTCATGGGGAAGATCTATATCCACGCCGGGATCAGCCTCCATCATGGTTATGGAATCAAGATACCCTCTTCTAAAAGTCCATTTTTCATCGATCGCGGTTATGATCATATAATTGCTCACCTGCTTCTTCTGTTTCCGAACTGCTCGTAGTATGCCTTCTTGTTCTCGTACATATTGTGGTCCGCACGTTCGAATGTGTCGCAGTAGAAATGATCGGTATCGGGATTGTGCTCCGCATAGCCTACGGACATGATCGGGCGCTTTTTGTCCGCCTCTCCGAGATCGTCATAACGCTTGATGAAGCCTTCCATCAGTCTCTCTATCTCGGCGCCGGTCTTATTCAGAATGACAACGAACTCGTCGCCGCCGATACGGAATATCCTCTCGTCTGGGAACGATTCCCTGAGGATATCGGCAGCTTTGTTGATCGCAACATCTCCGGCATCGTGGCCTTCGGTGTCATTGATCTGCTTGAGTCCGTTTATATCGAACATCGCAACAGTGAAGTCTGCGACCTTGTTCTTTATCTTGTTCTCCAGCTTCTCGATATACTCCGTATATGCGGTCCTGTTCTCGAGACCGGTGAGCATATCCTTGTATGCCTGCGCCCTTACGAACGCAATTTCCACGCCCATGTACTTCTGCAGTGAGCGGATCTTTCTGCTGATGGCACTTATCTCATCCTTCGGAGCTTCCTT
>JAGCRJ010000168.1 GCA_017964745.1 Lachnospiraceae bacterium | reverse complement strand
GTCGATGGAAAATCCGTCAGCTATGTTCCTCCCAGATATAAGTATTCCTATGATTTCTATGTAACCATCAGGGTTAACAACCCTTACTTTGATGACATGAAGTTCAAGATCAACAGCTTTTCCGTAGATACCGGAAATACCTGCATGACGGCAGGCGGCAACACCGGCTGGAGGCTGAACACCAATGCAGGCCTTCGCGCCAATATGAACATCAATAAATACAATGAGTGCATCAGCATCGGAGACAATATCAAGAGCATGATCACCGGCTGGATGGGAATGCCGCAGAATGCCGCACCCGGGCTTGATCCTTCATCACCCGATGCCATTGCTCAGGCAATGCAGGCAGCCAATATGGTAGCCATGATGAAGGCAGCAGCAACGGCACCTGCAGGGTCAGCTCAGTTCATGAACGGCGGCGGAATGATGGGCATGAACGGACAGCCTATGATGAATCAGGGTTTCGCGCAGCAGCCCATGCAGAGCCCCGTTTCCCCCACCGATCCGACAGGCGGTCCCATACCTATGCAGGCAGCGTCCGCAGCTGCGGGAGCACAGGTCACATGTCCCTTCTGCGATGCGGTCATGGTTCCCGTTAACGGAAAGTGTTCCGTATGTGAAGGCGTTCTCTAAGCAGGTTTGTTCCGACAATAATTCAGGGCCCGGAGATCCGGGCCCTGTTTTTTGTTATCTGTTTTGTTTATTCTTCGGAAGCGGCTTTGCTGTCAGATCTGCTCCATATGATCATCACAGGTATAGCCACGGCAAGGAGCGCTATGCACATTGCGATCATTCCGATGGGAAGATCAGTGGTCTTATTGTCAGGATTGATATATCCGCCAAGTATTGAGGGATTGGAATTATTGACCGCGTGCATAATCGCTGCAGGCCAGACGGATCCGCTCTTTTCGGTAATGAAGGTAAGAAGCACACCCATAAGCGTACAGAACACGCACATGCATGCGATACCGAGATAGGGAAATCCGGGATAATCAGTTCCGAAATTATGTCCGATACAGGTAAGCGGTGCATGCCAGAGTCCCCAGATCACGCCACCTATGATAAGCGCTCTCTTTCTGCCGGTGATCTTAAGAAGCTTGGGCATCATATAACCGCGCCATCCGCCCTCTTCACCGAATGCTGCAAAGGATCCTACAAATCCGGTCACGATCGCATATACCGGCATCATGAACAGCATTCTCTTCTCCATATCAAGAGTTACATAGTATTCCGGATCATACATCGACGGGCACATTGCAAGTTCTATCAGGTTGCTGAGTTCCATGTAGAGCCAGGGAACAAGGCATGCGAAGAAGAAATACTTCCACTTTCCGTCCTTTAGATATATTCCGAAATATGAATTGTTCTCACCGTCAAATCTGAATCCTTCCTTCGTGATCACTCTCGAAAGAACGTGACATATCACAGGAAACAGCATACCGAGAGCAACGAATGACTGTCTCATTGTTCCCATATCTTCCCATGTTGATCGGTCGGGATTTGCTACGAAGAACCAAAGAAAAGTAATAACAAATGTGAGTACGAGATAAATGATCAGCCTCTGTGTATCAGTGTATTCTCTCCCACTTCTTTTTGTATCGTCATAAGCTTTGGTCATAGTCTTTGCTTCACTCATGCTCTCTCTCCTTTCTCTCATATATGCGCACGGAAATACGGTATGAGATGTAATAGACACAGAGAGTAATAAGCGGAGAAATGACCGCCATGAACATAAGTGCAAATGAATGCGTTTTTGCCCATTCAATTATGCGATTAAAATCTACTTTTTCAAAAACGTCCAGATTTCCGAAGAAAAGAAATGCCACAGCAAACCACGCCAGGACCTCAAGAATACCGGTCTTGATCATCTGTCCTTTTTCTTTTCCGAAGGCGACAAAAACAGGAAATTCGATGCTTGCGCCGATAAGTGCCAGCGAGAAAAGCTCGATCAAAAATGATGAAATGAGCATCAGGATATCCAGTACAGCGCCCTCCTGCAAAAACGCCATTGAGATTACGCACCATATCATGCAGATTGATAAAGCCGAATAAATGCAGATTCCTATGAAGACATACTTTTCCGCGATATATGTACGCTTCGAAAGAGGAGTTGCCGACAGATATGCATGTATCTTGCTTTTCTCATCGTTTTGAATTACATTCGGAATCCACATGGCTATAAAACTGATGAACATGATCGGAAGCATCTGGGCCGGCATTGAAACGAGATAATCAAGAAAATTCATGATCTCGCCCTCGGAATTTTCCATAAGCCAGGCGTCCGGTGTGTCTGCAAAGGCCACGATCAGTTTGAAGACCACGAGCAGAACGGTAAAAACAGAAATAACCGCAACCTGTTTTTTGCCATTTATAGAGAGAAAATCCTTATATAATAATCCGCCCATCAGATGACACCTCTCTTTCTTTCGGCAATGTATAAAGAGAGCCCGTAACTGAGTACGCTGACTAAAAGCGCTATGATAAGGAATACATATCCCCTGTCACGGAAATAATCCAAAGGCTTCCAGAATGTTCCGGGATCAAGGCCCTGCTCTTTGATAAAAATCTGTATGAACACTGCTTTAACGCTATGAAACTTAATGATCACAAAAGAAAGAATGATCGTAAGCAGCGAAAAAACCTGGGCATACTGCTCCCTGCCGTAACCGAGCATCACACAGTACAGGATCACAAGAGCACTGTATATGCTTAAGATCGATGCGCATGAAATGATGATCCCAAAGAAACTTCCGAAGCTCATAATATCCGTGAGAGCACTCAATACCAGAGCAAGAATTATATCCACTGCGGCTCCTATGGCACACAGGGTATAGATCGTCAGGAATCTTGAAAGCATTCTCTTTTTCATGGATACGGGAAGCGAAGCGGATACCTTGAAAAAGCCCGCTTTTCCGTCCGCGATGAATACGTTCAGCATATCTCCGACACACACTATGGGGATCAGCATGAACATGACCAGAACCATGGAACCAAGATTCTTTACATCTACCTGAGACATGTTATTGTTCTCATCAAGCAGAACCACTCCCACCTTAGCGAGATTTCCGAAACGGCTGCTGAGAACATACAATATCGATATGACCACCACTCCGGCTATGATGTACGCGAAAGTGGTGAGCTGTTTTTTAAGGCACATTATGTCCTTGATTATCAAACCTTTCATAGTTTTACCTCACCGGTGAACCGGGTTACTGTCCCCCGTTCACTTCTTTCCGTTTACATAGCCGATCATGATCTGTTCGAGTCCGGCTCTTTCAATGACCATATCGTGATACAGTTTTTCCGCAGCATGTCTGTCATTGACGAGTGCCTCGGCTCCATATTCACTGATTTCGGAGTTTACGATGAGAGACTCGCTGACCTTGGATAACTCATCCTTCTTACACTTCAAGACACCATGCTTTTCCAGGATCTCATCCTTGTTTCCGGAAAGAACTATCTTTCCGCCGTCTATGAACACGACCTCATCAGCGATCTTCTCAAGATCGCTTGTGATATGTGAAGACAGAAGGATGGTATGGTCCTCTTCCACCACGAATTCGCGAAAGATATTTATCATCTCGTTTCTGACGATCGGATCAAGACCGCTGGTGGGCTCATCCATAATAAGAAGCTTTGCATTATGCGAAAGAGCAACGGCGATCTGAAGCTTCATTCTCATACCTCTTGAGAATGCACCGCACTTTTTCTTTGAAGGAAGTGAGAACTTCTTCAGGTTATCGAAGAAAGCCTGCTCATCCCAGTTCTTGTAGATATTCTTCATCATGATATTGATGTCGCGGCCTGTCATGAATTCATGGAAGCCCATTTCATCAAATACGACACCGATATCTTCTCTAAGGTACGCTGTATCCTTATTAACGCTCTCTCCAAATAGAGTGATCTCACCGGAATCCCTTTTTATGACATCAAGTATCAGATTGATGGTGGTGGTCTTGCCCGCACCGTTCTGGCCGATGAATCCGCACACCGTTCCTTCAGGCACCGCAAAGCTTACATTATCAAGTTTGAAGTCACCGTAATCCTTGGTGACATTCTTAAGTTCAATTACATTCTTAACTTCTTCCATTGTTTGCTTTTTCCTCGTAGATTATCTCAAGCATCTCTTTAAGTTCATCAAGGGATATCTTACCAATGACAGCTTTATCAGCTGCCTTTTCAAGGCACTCTTCAATGGCATACTTCATATTCTCCTTCATGAGTTCCGGATTGATGCCCTTTACAAAGCTTCCCTTGCCCACAACGGATTCAATGTAGCCGTCACGCTCGAGATCCTCAAATGCTCTCTTTGTCGTGATGACACTGATCTTGAGGTCCTTGGCCAGGATCCTCATCGACGGAAGGGCGTCCCCTGCCGCGAGTTCGCCTGTCATGATCAGGCTCTTGATCTGTTCCTCGATCTGCTCGTAAATGGGCACTCCCGAGGTATTACTGATGATTATGTCCATATGGATTTCCTTTGCGCGCGGCGGTCGGATCCTGCGCATGAACCTTCCCGCCTTAATGATTAATCATTGTATATATTCAATATATACACTTGATATACAATTGTCAACACCGGGATATAAAAAGAGGGGGCGGTTCCTCCGTTCACCTTGTTTTAGGTACACAGAGGAACCGTCCCCTCGTTTATTTGATATGCGGTTTAATTGAACTTGAATATCTTCTGCGCTATCTTGTAGCATTCGACGGATACCTTGCGTCCGCCCCTTCCGGGAAGATTCATTGCATTTCCGGGAAGTCCTCCTCTGAGGTAAGCCCAGAGATGCCTGTCACGTCCCTTGATATATGTCCAGAGCTTTCTCTTCTCCTGGAGGCTGTCTTCGGTATTCTTCTTGATAAGGAGTATCGAGGATATCGTGGTGATGATCTCAAGATAATTCCTCATGTACTTGTAACGCTTTTTGTCCTTCTGGGCTTTCGACTTATTATCTACAAGATAATCAACCATCAGGTAATTGACCCGGAGCTGCTGGTCGATCCTGGAGATCATTATCTCTTCATTTACGGACTGGTCATCACGTCCGATGTAATATCTGTAGAAGTTGACATCGAGATAGCACATCTTCTCAACATGAAGAAGAGGTTCGTAAACATAGATATTATCGACATAGAAGGTATGCTCGGGCAGAACCATTCCGGAATCCCTGAGTATCTGTGTCCTGTATATGGCGGAGTGCATCAGGATGTAATGACCCTTGGAGAAATGATGGCAGTCACTCCATGTGAATATCTCATCCTGGGGAAACATCCTGCGGAAGTGGATGACCTTCTTTTTCTTCTCTCCGTCCTTCTCATAAACATAGTTGCTGATGAGAAGATCGAGTTTTTCTCCGCACATCACGATCTCTTTGAGCTTGCCGAGGATCTTGGCATAGGCGCTCTTCTTTACCCAGTCATCGGAATCGACGACCTTGAAGAAAAGTCCCGTGGCATTCTGGATACCGGTATTGACCGCACCACCGTGTCCCTTGTTGGGCTGATCTATGGCGCGTACGATACCCGGATATTTCTCTTCATACTCCCTGGCAATCTCAAGAGTGTTGTCCTTGGTGGATCCGTCGTTGACAACAAGGATCTCTACATCATCCCCTCCGGGAAGAAGCGACTCTATCGCTTTTCTCATATACGCTGCGGAATTGTAGCAGGGAATGGTTATTGTTAAAAGCTTCATTTCTTTACTTCAGGCTGTTTTAGCCTTCTCCTTTATATTTCGCGCACGGATAAATGCGCAGGCCTTACGGCCTTGCTAAGCATCTCCGGGCCCGTTATTAACATCTCCGTCGTATCCGAGGCGTCCGCCCTTATACGGAACCCTGGCACTGGGTACCTCTTCGGCTGCGGGATCGGTATGTACGGACTGATCATCGAAGAATATCTGTGCGCCGAACGCCTTGAGGATCTCCTTCTTCTCCACACCACCGAGGAAGAATGCTTCATCAAGCCTGACATTCCAGCTGCGGAGCGTCTTGATGACTCTTTCATGGGCAGGAGCGCTTCTTGCGGTAACGAGTGCGGTACGGATGGGACACTCGTCTGCTCCGTATTTATTCCTGATCCAGGTGAGTTTTTTGAGGAAGCCGGCAAAGGGACCTTCGTTAAGCGGATTGTCCGCATTGACTGCTTCATTCTCCTCAAACGCCTCAAGTCCCTTCTCCTTGAAGATGACCTCGGAAGCATCATCGAAAAGAACCGCATCGCCATCGAAAGCAATCCTTATGGAACCGTCGGTCGCGCCGGAATACGAATGATCGGTAAGGATCATACCTGCGGCAATACCGCTGTTTATCGCATTCTGTACATCGTCCTCATATGCCGACAGGAAAAGATCCGTCTTGAATGCCTGCAGATAGGGCGAAAGCGAAGAACCGCTCGCAAGCACCGCGCGGGTTATCTTAAGTCCATAATGTTTGATGGAATTAAATACCCTGAGGGATGTGTTGGTGGAATTTCTGGACATGATGATAACTTCCACCAGAGGATTCTCGGGATCCTTATCGTTAAGAGCAAGAAGATTCTTTATAAGTGAAAAACCGGGACCGGGTTCAAGAATATCCTTCTCATGTTCGAACTGGTAGGACTGATAAGCATCGAGTCCTTCCTTTTCGAATATCTCGTTTTCCTTTGTAAGGTCAAAAAGAGCTCTCGACGAAACTCCGATGACCATTTTATCTTCAAGTTTGTATGACATAAGCCCTCCTTAGGGGGCTGTACAAAAGTCACTTTCTGAGTCTTTCGCCTTCATACTTACCGAGGATCACAAGTGATTCCCTGAGGGACTGGTACTTGGTGCGGATATCTCCCTCCGGAAGCTCCACATCACAGGCGGTCGCCATTGTGATGAGCATCTCATCCGTAAGCCTGTGATTAAGCGAGGAAAGGATATGGATCCTGTCAATGGAACTCTTGGCATCAAGGAATGCCTCCACCTCGGGATCGAGTCCGTCACCGTCCGCAGAAGCCTTAGCGGCAGCGGGTGCGGGTGCAGAGGAAGAAACGGCCTTGCCGTCTCCGGTTACCTTCTCAAATCTCATTTCCTGCGCTGCATCGGGGTATTTAACCCTGTCAACGGGTGAACAGAAAAGAGTGACCGGTCTGGCCCACACTTTGGAAGGATCATCCTCGGATCTGTAGATCACGAGTCCCTCCTGGGTTTCGGTATGTTGTGCGATAGTGACGATCCTGTACAGACCGCCTTTGAAATGTCTGTAAAGTTCTCCTTCGACAGGCGTAGGCATATGGTCTCCTTTCAAGTTCAAAACTAGACCTATTATACTCCATCCGCCGTCAAAAATCTAACTCCGCGTGAGTGTCAGGACAGCTCCACGCAGATCACGCATCTGTCGTCCTCAAAGCCCATTGACTTAAGGACTTCGCTTATCTCCTCCCTCCTTTCCTCGCTGCATCCTTCAAGCCTTCTGTGATGAATGCTGAGCGTATATACCCTGTTCAGTTCCTCATCCGTGGTATGTGTCAGAGTTACTCCGGAATTAACGTATCCGCTGTCCTTAAGATATGCCCTTACCTCACTGACATATTCGCTCTCCATCGGCGCATAGTATTCATTCCACACGGAATTGTCGTCCGCAGGCTTTCCTTTCACAGTGATCGAAAAAAGAAAGAATGCAGCGAGTATAAGAAGTATTGTCAGTATTCCCAAGAATACATATTCCGATTTGATTATCCTGCCGAGTGTCTTCATGATATTCCTCCCTGTTTTCCAAGATTTTATCCGGTAAATACCGGTTATTTTTTTCTTACAGTGAGAATGATACAAAAAGCCATGTGTAAAATTTTTCACACAAAAAAGAACCGGCATAAAACCGGTTCTTTGGTGTTTCAATATGTTTTCTTTTACGATCCCGAGCCGCTTTCGGGTCTCAAGTCTCCCGTCTTGGGATAATTATCCTGCTCCTTGGTCTGAGGAGGCATCAGATAAGCCGTTACGCGGTTTCTTCCGTTCTCCTTGGAGTAGTAGACGCCGGCATCGGCATACTTGAAGGCATCCGAGAATGTGGTGGGATAATAAGCCGTTACGATACCGCAGCTGAAGGTTACGCTCCTGTCGGTAAACTTGTAATGTATCTTACCGAACTTTTCCCTGAGCTCGTCCATATACTTGATATGGTCGTGATAATCTCCGCCGTCAAATACAAATATGAATTCCTCTCCGCCGTATCTTCCGACTACAAGATTATCCTTCATATTCTTGTTGACGGTATCTCCGAACTTCCAGAGTACGACGTCACCGTTCTTGTGTCCGTATGTATCGTTGATGCTCTTGAAGAAATCGAGGTCAACGACAGCCAGCGAAACGGGATGCTCCTTGCTCGCATCGAGAAGGAAGATGTCCGCCTTCTCCTGGGCATAAGGTCTTGTGTGGAGATAAGTCAGCTGGTCGGTCTCGAGACGCTTACGGTATTTATCGCTCTTTTCGTTGGCGTCATAGAGGATGTTGTACATCTCCTTGTTGTAAATGATCATGTTGCGGGAAACCATCGCTCCGCACGCAAGAACCATCATAACGACAAGCATGATCTCAAGATAATACATATAATTGTCAGGGAATCTGATCATTTCATAGAATGCCGAAACCGCGACAAGGATGATCGAATAAACGGTAACGCTGAAAAGAAGCTGCATCTCATGGAATACGCTGCAGAACATTACGGCAAGAACCGGCAGGCACCAGAGAGCGACATAATAGCCGTTCCAGAACGAGAAGCTTCCGCCTATGGTCGCAAATGCAAATGAGCATACCGCGCATTTTACGTAATTACTGAAGCTCTGAGATTTATTGACGAAGTAAGTGGCAATCGTTGCCGCCATATTGACTACGGTGGGAAGAATGATCCTGAGAACAACATATAACCTTACATCATAGGTTATATTATGTCTGAAATAGCTTACAGCAAAAATAATCACACTCGCGAGAAAACCGAGTGCTGTAAGTTGGAAGAACACCTTGATTATTTTACTTCTTGCAATGTCCTCAGGTTTGTTCATAGATATTTTAATTTTACTGGTCTGAATGGGAAAAGGCAACCAAAAAAACTGAAAAATCGATTCGTGAAAGCCTATTTGACAAAAAAATCAAGCAATAAAGCAAGAAAATCCTTAATCGATTTAAATAAATCCCAACAGGATGGGATATCTGATATTATGATATCCGGGTTTATATTTTTTATGAGAGGAAGATTTATTAAAATGAAAAAAATGTTCTGTAAGATCTTCATATTGATGATGCTTCTTATGCTCTGCGGATGCGGTGACGTTTCCGAAGCTCCGGACCCTGACCCCGGGGACGAAGAAGAAGCCGAAAAGTATGAGGTTGATTACCTCGGATGCAAGGATGATTTTAAAAAAGCCAAAGATTCTTACGAAGAAGGTAAAAAGGTCACTCTTTACTATGACATTATCGCAACCGATACCGATTATACCTTTTATCTCGACGATGAGGTCCTTGACGTGGACTACTCGGATTCAAAGGGCTACATAATTACTTTCATCATGCCCGATCACGACGTAACGCTCAGGGTAGAATCAAGAAACACCATGGAGCTTGCAGATATATTATGGGACACACTTATTGACGAGACAGGTGCTACCGAGGATGAAGTTGCTGCATTCGTGCGCGATGATTTCGACGATGACGGGATTGAAGAAGCCTTTGCACTTATCGGTACGGTATCCGAGGACTGGGACGATATTACACGTATCTGCGGTAATCTGTGGTATGTTTCACCCGAGGGATGCGTAGCTTTGCGCAGCAGCGTCGGATTGGGTATAGGTGATGAAGCACGTTTTATGACGCTGGGCGATACCGTATACATTCTTTTCACCGACTATTTTGTATCCGAAAGCTACACCTACGTATACAGTGTTGAGAACGGAAAGGTTTCGGAAGCCGGTTTTTCGGGCGTCGGATATGTTGCACCCGATGACAAATACAGTGACAGGTTTACCATCACAGACAGTTCATACGATATGAACTATGATGCGGAGCTCGGCTTTATGATCGGACATACATGGAAAAAATACTATTTCTTCTATGACAGTGAAACCGATAATGTATATGAGTTCGCAGGAACAACCATAGACGAAGCAACCGTAAACTATTGGGTTAAGGACATCATTGTGAACGAGCTCGTCCCACAGGATTGCACGATAGACAATATCTTCATGCGTGGCAACGGATTGATCGTCATCAATTATGAGAACGCCTCAGATGACGGAAGCATCAGCTATTACCATTACATTTACAGTACGGAAAAAGGATCCTTTATCGATGATATGGGCACGGAGATCGAAGCCACACCGCTTGACGGCACATATCAATACTGCCTGTGTCCTGATATTGCCAGTTACCCCGAAGTTCCCGGTCCGAACGATATTGTATGGTACGGAACCGCAAACGGCTGAAAAAAGATCTGATATAAGAGATAAAAGAAAAAACTCTTCATCGATTGATGAAGAGTTTTTTAGTCGGAGTGGCGGGATTCGAACTCGCGACCTCCGCCTCCCTAAGACGGCGCTCTAACCAAGCTGAGCCACACCCCGTTTTTCAACAGCTTGATAATAATATCATAGCAAACCGTTAAATGCAACACTTATTTTTTCTTTTCCGCAAGGCCGCATGATCCCTTGGAAAATCGCGGTTTTTCGGCTCTAATACGGCACCGCCCTGCTCTCTTCCGGCTCATCATCCCTAAGTCCCAGTTCAATGGCCAGATAATCATATTTATAGAACTCGTCACCGTAATAATTGTTGAACCACATATCCATCATCTGCTTGTATCTGGCACATCCGTCCCTCCAGCCCTGGTCAACGGACGGTCTTCCCCTTACGACACGGACAACCTTGGCATTGGGATATGTCGCTTCGAGAAGATCGAAATCTTCGGACGAAACGGACGTACTCTCAAGCCATACCCTCTCCATCATGGGAGAATTAAGAAGAGGAGTGATATCGCTCAGCCTTCTGTTGTAGCTGATATTTACATCAACAAGTTCATGAAGCTCCCCGAGCGGTGAAAGATCGGTGATGTTGTTTACGAAAAGCTCCAGGTAATGCAGGTGCTTGCACTTCGCAAGCGGTGAAAGATCATTGATCCAGTTATCGGCCATGATAAGGAGTCTGAGCTCCGGCAGATAATCACCTATTACGCTGATATCAACGATCGACTGATGTCCGAGGTCAAGGCATCTCAGATCGGTACAATACTTAAGTACCTGGATGTCCTTGCTTCTGAGTCTTTCGTAATTGTAGTTATAGATGAGCACGGAGAAAGTGATCTGATCGGTCCTGAGCTTCCATTTACCCATGTACAGACGCCATACGACATTGACATCGGGTACAACCTTTCTGAACTCACCGAGTGTCTCGTTATCAAGTCCGCAGTCGCAGACGATCAGCTTTTCAAGTCCTCTGATCTGCTCAGTAAGCTCCTTGAGAGTGTCAAGATCATCGACCGTAAGCTTCTTTCGTGAAAGATCTATCTCGGTAACTTCCGATGAATCGTATACTTCCTCGCCGTATTCGACATCCCAGCCGAAATTGACCTTAGGATACTTTCTCGCATATTCAAGTCTTTCGTCCCAGGTAAGGTCGTGTCCGTGAAGATTAACGGACTTAAGCTCAGGGAAAAGACTGAGCTTATCGATCAGAGTTCCGTCGATCGTAGCCCATGTAAGGTCTATGCTGTCCGCATTTGCCGGAGCATCAACGCCTCCGATATTGTAGATCTCGACAACCCTGAAATCCACTCCGGGGAATCTGTCCATAAGAGTGAACTTGTCCGCGGCGGTGATATGGTTTTCACCAAAAATCACGCTTTCAAGAGCCGGCATGAAAGCAAGCTTTGCTATCAGGGTATTGAGATCCGTGTAGCCGTGATCGGTAAGATTGACCTCGGTAGAATCTATCGGATAATCGCTTCCCTCGATATTGACCCAGGTATCGTACCTGAACATTACACCGGGAAATGTCCTCTGAAGCTCCGGAACATCCTCCGCATACATCATGAAAGAACCGGTATCCACGGTCTTCAGATGGGGAAATTTCCTGAGTCCGTTTTCAAGCGAGGCAAAATCGGTTATCTCGCTTCCTTCGAAGCTGATACTTTCCATGTAAATGTCACAGGGATGACCGAAAAGTTCAAAACGGGTATGCAAAAGATAGGCATACGCTCCTTCAGCCAGGAGCAATACCAATCCTGTGATTATTAAAAATGTGGCGGCAAATCTTTTTACGCCCTTCACGACTGTATATCCTTTGTTATTTATTCTTTTTGACAAACAGTTATTATATCACAACTCAGGCGTTAGCAAAATATGGGAAATGCTTACTTAAGCGTTGAGTAATCCCCTTAAAAAGAGTTATAATAACAGTATCTATGGAAGATCAACGAATCAAAAAAAGAATAATCCTTCTTGCCGGCTTTCTTTTGATCATTTTCATCGCCGGCATCGTCTATGCAGCCTCATATCACACCGAAAAGGAACCCGAATATTCCCTTGTCTCAAACTGGGCATATTTTGCGGTGGGTGATGATATGTCAGCGGATCTTTTCCTTATCGCTCCCACCGTTTATACGGGTGATGAATATAATATGTCGCTTTCGGATACCTCAACCATGAGGAATTTCGTCGGAGCTCTCAATATGGAACGCGGCATATACGAAGACTGCACCAGAATGTATGCCCCCTTCTACAGACAGGCCGCAATGAAGGTCTACGATCTTTCCGCGGACGAAAGGGAAGAATATCTGGAGATCGCTTACAGCGATGTATCACGTGCATTCAAATGGTATCTTGAAAACGAAAACAACGGTCGTCCCATAATCCTGGCGGGCTTTTCGCAGGGAGCGGATATGTGCTGCAGACTGATGAAAGAATACTTCGGTGACGAGGAGCTTTATTCCAGACTGATCGCCGTATATGCCATCGGATGGCCGGTCACCGAGGAAGAGATCGCCGCTTATCCTCAGATAGTTCCCGCACAGATGGATTATGATACCGGCGTAGTGATCAGCTTCGAATGTGAAGATGAAGCCGTGGAAGGAACATTCATCTATCCTTCGGATGTTCACTCGATCTGCATCAATCCTCTCAACTGGAGAACCGATACTTCGCCCGCCATCAAAGAAGAGAACAAGGGCGCATGCTTTACGGACCGTACGGGAAATATCACAAGCGAGATTCCGGCACTCTGCGGCTGCTACATTGACCCGGAGCGCGGCGTGCTCAAGATGACGGATATATCACCTTCGGACTACCCCTCTTCAATCACGGGACTTCCGCGCGGTGCTTATCATATTTACGACTACCAGTTTTTCTACAGGAATCTTCAGGAGAATGTCAGATTGAGGACCGACGCATTCGTAAATGCGGAAGTTTACGATCCCGATGCTCTCGAAAACGCATCCTGAGAAAAGAGCTCTTTTGCGCAGCCCGAACGCATAAATACGGGCACTTTTGGGGAGAATAACATATGGAACAGAAGGAAACCCTCTCTAAGAAGATCCTTGCCGCGCTCGGATTCTTCAAAATGTCCGATTACGAGAAAAAATTCCATCGTGATGCGAATGTCCGCTCCACGATCTACATGTCGTCGATCATCATTGTTCTCGAAACATGGATGATAGTCAGATATCTGAATAAGTATATCTTCTCGGGAAAATACGAATTCACATTTGAAAGCTTCTTTACATATACCAAGAGCTATTGGATGCTCCTTACGATGGGAGCCATCATGCTCGTCTATTCCGTACTGTATCTTAACAATAAGATCCGAAGATCCAAAAAGCTCAGCATCATCCTCACTCTCATATTCACCGGCATCTGTATGTATTTCGGATGGACCGTTTCTGCAAACGATTATTCAAAAGGAAGAATGATCCTCTGCTTTCTTACCATGGTGCTCTATGCCGCCTGCCTTCTGATCTGGCGCCCTTACATTTCATTCCTTATGCTCTGGGCGATCGGTAACGCATACATCCTCTATCTCGATAAATACGTTCCCTTAAGGGATGGAACCCTGGGCATGAACGAAGGTGACAAGATCAATTTCGTGACCTTCTACATCTCTATGATCACCGTCGTAATAAGCATCTATCACCAGCGTCATTCCGAAGCGGTAAAATCGGAAAAGCTGATGATCGCATCCGTCACCGATGAACTGACGGGCATTCCCAACGTCAAAGGCTTTACCGACAATGCATTCGAACAGCTCAAGACGATAAACAAAGATAATCTGGTTTATCTCTTCATCAATATCGAGAATTTCAAGCTCTACAACGACTCCCTCGGATTCATGAAAGGAAACGAGCTCCTCATCAATCTTTCAAAGGAGATCGCAGAGCAGTTTGCCGGCGATTCATATGCGAGACTTTCGAATGACCATTTTACGATCCTTACTGACAAGCCCGATTATCTCGACAGAATAAACAAGCTGCAGGAAGCGATCGGTAAGGACACACCCGATGAGCTCTACCTGACTCTCAAAGTCGGTGCATACCGTCCCAAGGGAGAAATCGAAGATCCCCGCCTTGAAACAGACAGGGCAAGATACGCCTGCACGACCATAAGCCATCAGGCTGACAAGTCGTATGCCGAATACGATGAAAAGATGGCTGAGGATTTCAAACTGCGCAACTATATCATCAACAATATCGACAGGGCGGTACGCGAAGGATATATCAAGGTCTTCTACCAGCCCGTTGTATGGTCGGAGGATAAGAAACTCTGCGGATGCGAAGCACTTGCACGCTGGATAGATCCCAAATACGGTTTCCTTTCACCGGGAGTATTTATACCGGTCCTCGAAGAATCACGCCAGATCGAAAAGCTTGATAAATGCATCTATGAAACGGTCTGCAGGAATATGAGGGAAAGACTCGATAAGGGCGAAAAGATCTTCCCCGTATCGCTCAACTTCTCAAGACTAGATTTTGAGCTTATGGATGCGATCGCGGTACTCGAAGAACTCGTTACAAAGTACAACATCCCCAGGGATTATCTCCATGTCGAGATAACGGAAAGTGCCCTGACGGACGATACCATCGGACTCAAGAAATCAATGGATATCCTCCACGAAAAAGGCTACAGCCTCTGGCTCGATGATTTCGGATCGGGCTACTCTTCACTCAACGTACTCAAGGATTTCAATTTCGATGTACTCAAGATAGATATGGTATTCCTCAAGAACTTCGGAGATCCCGAATACGAGGAAAATACCGAGAATTCCAAGAAGATAATCTGTACCATCATAGACCTTGCGGATAACCTCGGAATGAAGACGCTCACCGAAGGTGTAGAAAACGAAGCATGCGTAGACTTCCTGACCATGGTCGGATGTGACAGGCTGCAGGGCTACTACTACAGCAAGCCCGTGCCCATCGATGACATCTATAAGATGGTAAACGAAGGAAAATTTGAGATCTCAGATGTGATCGAGTGATCCTGAAATAATAAAAGGAAAACAGGGGGAATGTCCCCCTGTTTTCTTTGTTTTATACATATCTGATGTTTTAATCTTCAAGCACCTTTCTGAGCGAGCTTTCGACATTGTCAGCCATATCCTTCATGAGACTGATGGACACTGCTGTCTCTTCCGCTGATGTAACCAGTGTTGTAGCTCTTCCGTTTACGCTCTGGACTATCTCGGTAAGCTTTTCCGCTTCCTCGATGAGGTGCTCTATGGTTTCCTTTACATCCTTGTTATTGGCATTGCTGTCATCGGCAGTCGTCTTGGAATCCTCTGCAAGCTTCTTGATCTCATCCGCAACAACCGCAAAGCCTCTTCCGGCTTCACCCGCACGTGCGGCTTCGATGGAAGCGTTGAGTGCAAGGAGGTTGGTCTGTGATGCGATTCCGATAACGGCAAGGTTATTGGATTCGAGTCTGTTCAGGTAGGATTCGATCTTCGCAAGAACCTCTCTGAGCTCGTTCGCGAAGTCATTGACCTGACCCATTTCCTTGGATATGCCCTCGGTCTGGTGGGCATTCTCGTTACTGGTCTCTTCGATCTGTCCGATGGTATTTCTCATGGTATCGAAATCGGAACCGATCTCATCTGCGATGGAGAGCTTCTTGTCACGCATCGCATCCTGGGTCCTTGTGATCTCTTCGGAAAGTTCGATTGCCTTATCCTTCTCTTCGTATGCACGGTCCTTGATGAAGTGTACACAGTTATGGATATGATTGAATCCGTTATAGATCGCAACAGCCATTTCTTCGCAGGATTCGTATCCGCAGCATCCGCAGTCAATGGAACGCTTTTCGGGAGTATCCTTCTTAAGCTGTCTGAAGATATCGTCAAGTTCCTTCGCATTCGGTGTCTTGACCTTGCACTGGGCACTTCTGTCAGTGTACTTCCTGAGGAAATCATTAAGATTAAGATCCGCAAACTGCTTATTGAGTGCGGCGAGTCGCTTTTCGGGAGTGAGTTCTCTTCCCCATGCAGACTTCTTGGAATGGTTCTTACTATCAGCCTTGATCTTCTGGATAGCCATGAAGACATCTTCTCTCATGTCCTGACGTGCTTCGGTTCCGGTTCCGTAAAGACATCCGCTTGTACAGTTGAGCGCATCAACAAACAGGTAAGAAGATCTTCCGCACTTAAGGAGTTCCTTATTGTGCTGAAGGTACTCATACATATGATGTTCACCTTCCATCTGTCTTACAAGAGCATCTTCTCCGAGAAGCCAGTAAACGTTCTCCTTTAATCCGCCGGGCATGGGATAGA
Organism: Lachnospiraceae bacterium; assembly: GCA_017964745.1. Taxonomy (GTDB): domain Bacteria; phylum Bacillota; class Clostridia; order Lachnospirales; family Lachnospiraceae; genus AC2028. Next base: position 2,444 of record JAGCRJ010000168.1, on the reverse strand, counting down.
TGGATCCGAGCCCGTACTCTATCTCATCCTTGTAAGGTGTTGCACCGCTAACGGGATTCTTCTTTAGATACTCGACAAGGTGTTTAAAGGTGAGGTTGTATGAAACATATCCTTTGTTGTTAGGATCGTCTATCTCATTCTTTTTTGCGATACAGGGGCTTATGAAAGCAAGCTTATCGCTGACATGCATATACTTGTTCAGATAGATGGCTGAACACATCATGGGCGACTGAACAGGCATGAGTTTCGGAATAAGTTCGGGAGTATAACGCTCTATGAAGCCCACAACCGCGGGACAGGGCTGTGAGATACCGCCGAAGAACTTATTCTCCGTAATGTACTTGATATATCCCCAGGTACAGATATCAGCACCGAAGGATACGCTGATGAATCTGTTTACTCCGAGCTTTTTGAGCATTCCGAGATACTTCTCGTACTCTTTCGGATAATTTGCAAGGAAAGCGGGTGCGATAAGAACTGAGATCTTAACGCCCTTCCCCAGGTCATCAAAGAATCTCTCCACATCGTCTGTATATTCCCTTGCTCCATGCTCACAGGCATCGAGACACGCACCGCAGGCAATGCACTTATCGGGATCTACGTCGATTATATTTCCCCTGCCTCTTTCGGTCGCAACATTTGCGCCCATGCTGCTGCAGGCTCGGATGCACTTGTTACAGCCTATACATTTGTCATTTGTTGAAACAAGCCCCATAACTACCTCCTATAACCCCACTCATAAGATATGTTTTGCCTTAAGGCGAAGGAAACCCTGCGATCCGAAGATCACAAGGTTTCCGGAAAAGCGACTGACGGGAGTCGGACCCGCCTCCTCAGCTTGGGAAGCTGATGTACTACCGATATACTACAGTCGCACACAACATATTATTGAATCATCTTCCGATCAAATGCCGGGTCAAACCCGATAAACGGAAGTATATATAAAATACCACAATCACGTCATATTTTCCACATTACGGTTCATATGATCACTGCGGCTTTACTCCGCGATCATTCGGGAAAAACCTGCTTTACCAGTTCGGGATCCATATGCCCGTGACGGTTCATGGAGAACTTATCCATGGGATAATCCTTAAGGTTTTCAAGTATCTTACGGTCATCGGCCTTTGCAAGAAGATTGTTTCTGGCTTTGGTGATCTCGGCCTCCGTCGCATGCTTGGAAGGTCCTCCGACGCATCCGCCGGGACATACCATTCCCTCGATGAAATCCTCTTCAAGCCTTCCGGCTTTAAGCATAAGAAGAGCCTTGCGGCAATCCTCTCCGCCCGCAACCTTTAAAAGCTTTATATCCGAGGTATCCTCTCCTCTTTCACGCATGCATTCGAGCACCGCACCGGCAACACCGCCGCTGGATGCGAATTTCTTTCCGTACGAAGATGCAAGCTGATACTCGCCGTCCACATGCTCGAGCACGACATCCTTGGATCTTAAGAGTGCCCTGAGCTCACCGAAAGTGATGACGTAATCCGCATTATCGGGAATGCGTTCCTCCCTTGCTTCCGCTTTCTTGGCAATGCAGGGTCCGATAAAGACCGTGGTGCATCCGGGATGTGTGAGCTTAAGATACCTTGATATCGCACACATCGGAGAAACGGTCGTGGACTTATTGTCACGGTACTGGTCCGGGAAATGCTTACGGAGCATATTTATGAATGCGGGACAGCAGGACGTGGTCATCTTCCTGCCTTCCTTTCTCGCTTCACTCCACTCGTGTGATTCGAATGCGGCAGTCATGTCACCGCCGAGTCCGACTTCAACCATATCGGAAAAACCGAGCTTTAACAGTGCCGCTTTTATCGAAGCCATATCGATATCTTCACCGAACTGTCCCTCGATCGCGGGAGCGACCATTGCTATCACTTCTTTTCCGGCAAGGATGTCCCGGATTATCGGAACAAGATAAGTCTTGGAGCCTATCGCACCGAAGGGACAGCTGTGTATGCAGTGACCGCAGTTGATGCATTTGGACTCATCTATCTTGCAGATTCCGTATTCATCATATGTTATCGCACCGACGGGACACGCCTTCTTGCAGGGACGCTGAAGGTGGACGATGGCACCGAAAGGGCATGCCTTGGCGCACATACCGCACTCCTTGCACTTTGCCGGATCGATATGCATACGTATGTCACCGGGGCTAATGGCACCGAATTTGCACGAATTGATGCAGGCCTTTCCGAGACAAAATCTGCAGTTATCGGTAACTGAATATGCGGAAAGAGGGCACTCGTCACACGCCGCATGAATTACCTGGACATAATTATCCGAACCTATATTGTCGGATGTATCCAGGCCGCATGCAAGACGGATCCTTTCACGCACGATCTCACGCTCTTTATAAATGCAGCATCTGAACAGCGGCTTCGGTCCGGGAATGATCTTCTCTACCAGTGCAGCCTTGGTATCTTCATTAAGGTTCGAAG
>JAGCRJ010000167.1 GCA_017964745.1 Lachnospiraceae bacterium | reverse complement strand
TCAGCCTGTGCTTCTTCAAGACTGTATCCGTAGCAGACCTCTTCGAAGTTTGTTGCTCTTACTTTAGCTTCCTGTTCCCTTACGGGTACTTTCTTCATTACATCGACTTCCATTTATATGATCTCCTTAAAGAATAATGTTTACTGTAAAGTGACCGGATCAGCAATTACCGCATCCGCCGTGATGGGTTGCACCCTCCTGAAGTTCAAGGAGCTTTCTTCCCTCTTCGGTCTTGTACATAGCCTGACGTCTCATGGACTCGTCGAAATCAACAAGCCATCCGTCAAACTCGGGGCCGTCGATGCAGGCGAACTTGATCTCATCGCCCACGTGTACACGGCAAGCTCCGCACATTCCGGTTCCGTCGACCATAATGGGGTTCATGGAAACGATAGTGGGGATATTAAGCTGCTTTGTAAGCTGTACTGCAAACTTCATCATGATAAGGGGACCGATTGCCACGCATCTGTCATACTTCTTGCCCTCATCGATAAGTGACTGGAGACATACGCAAACGTTTCCGCTTCTTCCGTATGAACCGTCATCCGTTGTGATGTAAACATTCTCGGCTACGGTCTTGAATTCTTCTTCGAGAATGACAAGATCCTTGTTTCTCGCACCGATGATGACATCTGCGGGTACACCCTGCTCCTTGAGCCACTTAAGCTGGGGATAAACAGGCGCGGTACCTACACCGCCGGCGATGAAGATTATCTTTTCTTTCTTAAGCTCCTCCGCACTCATCTCGCAGAGCTCTGAAGGACATCCGAGAGGTCCGACGATATCGGTGAATGAATCGCCTTCACCCAGATCTGCCATAAGAGTGGTTGATGCTCCGATTGTCTGGAATACGAGGACGATGGTTCCCTTCTCCCTGTTGTAATCACAGATGGTAAGAGGGATTCTCTCACCGTCTTCGGAACATCTGACAATGACAAACTGTCCGGGAAGACATCTGTCGGCCGTTCTCTTAGCTTCGACTTCCATTCTGATGATGTTGTCCGTAAGATAGGATTTTGTTAAGATCTTGTACATTTTAATTCCCTTTCCACATTGTGATTTATTCATCAATACCCGGATCGGTATTGTCTGTGTTTTCGTTAGAGGATACATCGCCTTCGCCCGTGTCCGTTTCTTCAACGGTGTGCACGTAGATCGCATCCTCGGGTATCTCCAGAACTACCGGCTGGCCTTCTTCATTGAAAATATAAGCAACGCCGTCAATGCTGATTCCGCATACAACGAGGAGTCCCGTATCGGGATCCAGCACGCAGGGAGTACCGTCGACAAGATAGATCCCGTTCAGAAGATCCACTATATCGTGCTCTACAGGTTTATTGTCCGCGGACGGTTCTATGACCTCGTAAAGCTCTTCACTTTCGATCACGTAGTTGACCTCGGAGATCGGGCTCCACACTCCGTGAGTGTTTACGGTGCAGACCTTGATATGGTATTCACCCTTTGTAAGAAGAAGCGGAACGATGTATTCAAACGATTCTTCACCTGGATCGGTACCATCGAGCGTGTAATATATCCTGGCGGTTCCGGGAACTGTTATCTTAAGGAGCTGGTCTGTTCCGTAATAACCGCTGTCAAGATTGAACTCCGGTATCATCAGGCAATAGTCGATGTACTTTTCCCGGATCTCAAGATTATTGCAGGTCTGAAGAAGATCTGCCATCGAGACGTAATCTTCGCTCTCGAAATAAATGGCAAGAAGTCCTTCATAGGCTGTGGCATTCTGCTCCGATGTCGCGAAAGGAAGTCCCGCTATCTGCAGAAGCAGGTTTTCGTACTTTACCGTATCACCCTGATCCTTATACAAAAGAGCAAGATACAAAAGTACATCAACATCACTGCTGTCTTCCGCAGTAACATCTTCAAGGATCGCTACTGCTCTTGCTATATCACCGTGTTCCGCAGCCTCCCTGGCCTGCTCGAACAGATAATCCGTTCCGGAAGATCTGTTGAAAAACGCAAGTCCCGCGGTAACAAGTATCAGAGTAAGAACAGCGATCAGGGCAAACCTGATCCACCCGGTTCTATGCTTTTTTTCAGGAACAGAGCCCTGCGTATCCCTGTAAGGGATCTCATCATTCGCACCCTCGGGAGATCTGCCGAAATCAGCTTCGTCGTCATCGAGATCGCTGAGCATACTTTTTACGGTATCTTCCGCTTTCTTTTCGGCAAATTCCTTGAAGTCCGGGACGATGTGAATATCCTGGCCGCACTTTTCACAGTACAGTGAACCTTCGGGAATCTCGGCTCCGCATTTTTGACATTTCATATGATCAGTGTATCGTTATGAACTTCAGTCTTCACATACGGATGAAAGACAGTTGTACATAAGCATTGCGATGGTCATGGGTCCTACACCGCCGGGAACCGGAGTAATCGCCGATGCGATGGGTTCAACGGATGCGTAATCAACATCTCCGCAGAGCTTACCGTCTTCACCTCTGTGTATTCCGACATCAATGACTACGGCTCCGTCCTTAACATAGGATGCATCGATGAACTTAGGCTTGCCTATGGCAACGACGAGTATATCAGCTCTCCCTGTCACTTCCCTAAGATCCCTGGTTCTTGAATGGCATACGGTAACTGTTCCGTTCTCTTTAAGAAGTAGCATCGACATGGGCTTTCCTACGATATTGCTTCTGCCGACAACAACGCACTCTTTCCCGCTGATCTCGATACCGGATCTTTTAAGGAGCTGAATGACTCCGGCGGGTGTGCAGCTTACAAAGCCCTTCTTTCCGATGGAAAGCTTTCCGACATTAACGGGATGGAATCCGTCAACATCCTTATCGGGAGAAATCGCATCGAGCACCTTGTCCTCATCCATTCCCTTGGGGAGGGGAAGCTGAACAAGAATGCCGTTTACATCTTCGCGGTCATTGAGTTCACCGATAAGCTCAAGAAGCTTTTCTTCCGATGTGTCTGCGGGAAGCTCGTAAGAAAGAGATCTTATTCCGCAGTACTCACATGCTTTCTTTTTATTCTTGACATATACCTGCGATGCGGGATCTTCGCCGACAAGTATTACCGCAAGCGTTGCGGTGATTCCCTTTGCCTGAAGCTCCGCGGTCTTTGCTTTTATCTCATCCTTGACCGCAAGTGATATTGCTTTTCCGTCTATTATCTTAGCCATTTTGATTCCTCTTTATCAGAATAATCCCGTGATCTTGCCTTCGTCGTTAACATCGATCCTGTATGCTGCGGGTGATTTTGAAAGTCCCGGCATGGTCATGATGGAACCGGTGAGAACAACCACAAATCCGGCACCGGCGCTTACATATACTTCCCTTACATGAACCTTGAAGCCCTCAGGTCTTCCTAGAAGCGCGGGATCGTCGGAAAGCGAATACTGTGTCTTCGCCATACAAACGGGAAGATTTCCGAATCCCATCTCTTCTATCTTGGCGATCTGCTTGGCTGCCGATGAAGCGATATCGACACCGTCGGCACCGTAGATCTTCTTTGCTACAGCTTCGATCTTCTCTGTGATGGAAAGCTCATCGGGATAGCAGAACTTAAAGTCTGACTTCTCCTCGGTCGCCTTGATGACCAGCTCGGCAAGTTCGGTTCCGCCCTCTCCGCCTTTTTCCCATACACGAGCAACCGACATGGTGCAGTTCTTGGATGCACAGTACTCCTTGACGAATTCGATCTCGGCATCGGTATCGGATACGAATGCATTGAGTGCGACAACAACGGGAAGACCGTAGCTCTGGATATTCTCGATATGCTTTCCGAGATTTTCGATTCCCTTCTTAAGGGCATCGAGATTTTCGGTTCCGAGCTGATCCTTGGGAATTCCGCCGTTATACTTAAGAGCTCTGACGGTTGCGACAAGAACAACGGCACTGGGAGTAAGACCTGCCTGTCTGCACTTGATGTCGAGGAACTTCTCTGCACCGAGATCCGCGCCGAAGCCGGCTTCGGTTATGCAGTAGTCCGCAAGCTTAAGTGCGGTTCTTGTTGCGATAACGGAGTTGCATCCGTGTGCGATATTTGCAAAAGGTCCGCCGTGAACAATGGCGGGAGTATGTTCAAGTGTCTGAATGATATTGGGTCTGATCGCATCCTTGAGAAGTGCCGTCATGGCACCGACTGCCTGGATGTCCTCGGCAGTAACGGGATTACCGTCAAGATCGTATGCAACGATGATGCGACCGAGTCTGCGCTTAAGATCCTTAAGATCCTCGGCAAGGCAAAGGACAGCCATGATCTCACTTGCAACGGTGATAACGAAATGATCTTCCCTTACAAATCCGTCGCTCTTGCTTCCGAGACCTACGACGATATTACGGAGTGCCCTGTCGTTCCTATCCATGCATCTCTTCCAGACAACGCTTCTGGAATCGATCCTCTTTACATTGCCCTGCTGGATATGATTATCGAGAAGTGCGGCAAGAAGATTGTTCGCACTGGTAATTGCATGGAAATCACCGGTGAAGTGAAGGTTGAGATCCTCCATGGGAACAACCTGGGCCATTCCGCCGCCTGCGGCTCCACCCTTTATTCCGAAGCAGGGTCCGAGTGAAGGCTCTCTCAATGCAATGATCGCCTTCTTATCGAGCTTTGCGAATGCTTCGCCGAGTCCGACGGTCACGGTTGTCTTTCCTTCACCTGCGGGTGTGGGATTTATAGCCGTGACAAGAATGAGTTTTCCGTCCTTTTCGGAGGAAAGCTTTTTGATACACTCATCCGTAAGCTTAGCCTTGTACTTTCCGTAAAGATCGAGGTCATCCTCAGAGATCCCTACCTTGGCAGCAACCTGCGCAATGGGAAGCATTGTACATTCCTGTGCGATTTCGATATCTGATTTCATTCCTTTTCCCACCTGTTAATTAATATTTTTATTCGTCTCCGCCGCTTTTCTGGGCAACATATGCATCAAACATTTCTTCCGTCATCAGGATATCCCTGGGTTTTGTTCCCTGTTCCTGTCCGACGACTCCGTTATCAGCAAGTTCATCCATGATCCTTGCCGCGCGGTTAAATCCGATCTTGAGAACTCTCTGCAGATATCCGATGGAAGCTTTTTTGCTGCGGATAATATATTTACCGGCTTCAACAAAGAGTTCATCTCCGAATACGGAATTGCCGGAAGATGAAAACGATGAGGATGAAGATGAAACACTCGGATCGACACCGTTCTCAATATCTACGATCCTCTTTTTCAGGTCGTCTATTCCTTCAACACCGTCAAGAGGATTTCTGAATGCGGAATTCCTGTACTCATTCCTGAGTCTTGATGTGACATCGGTTACTTCCTTGTCCGATACGAATGCGCCCTGAAGTCTTTCGGGCTTCATCTTTCCCTTCGGATAGAAAAGCATATCGCCCTTTCCGAGGAGTTTTTCCGCACCGACGGTATCAAGTATTGTTCTCGAATCCACACCGGATGAAACGGCAAATGCAACACGGCTGGGCATATTTGCTTTTATGAGTCCGGTAATGACATCAACAGAAGGACGCTGCGTAGCCACAACGAGATGCATTCCGCACGCTCTCGCAAGCTGTGCCAGACGAACGATCGATTCCTCGACCTCCTTGGCAGCAACCATCATAAGATCGGCAAGCTCGTCGATTATGATGACAATACGGGGAAGCTTTCTGAGAGCGGGTGTGAGTGAATCACTCTCTTCATATGTGTCGGCGGGAACAGGTTCTCTTCTGCCCGCATTCACATCTTCTATGTATGTGTTATAGCCTTCGATATCCCTTACTTCCCTGTCGGCAAAGAGACGGTATCTTCTTTCCATCTCGCTTACCGCCCATTTGAGCATCTCGGATGCGGCCTTGGGCTTGGTCACGACATCAAAAGGAAGATGGGGGATTCCGTTATAAACTTTAAGTTCGACCACCTTGGGATCCACAAGCATGAGCTGTACATTCTCGGGTGAGGATTTGTACAGAAGGCTCAGGATCAGGGTGTTGATGCAGACCGATTTACCCGAACCGGTCGTACCTGCTATCAGTACGTGGGGGAAATCCGCGATGTTCGCAACAACCGTCTTACCCTCGATATCCTTACCTACGGCAAAGGAAAGAGATGCTTTAGAATCCTTAAACTCCTTGCTTGAAAGAAGATCTCCGAGAAGCACGGGTTCTGCGGTAATATTGGGAACCTCGATACCTATGGCGCTCTTTCCCGGAATGGGAGCCTCGATTCTTATATCCGTTGCCGCAAGAGCCATCTTGATCTCATCGGAAAGTCCGACAACCTTCGAAAGCTTGGTTCCCTGATTAACGGTGAGTTCATACCTTGTGACGGTGGGACCCTTGCTGTAATTGCCCATCTCGGCTTCAATGCCGAATGATGAAAGTGTTTCGATCAGCTTGGTCTGGACATCCTTAACTTCGTTTGCTGAGCCCTTACCGGAGCCGTTACCCTTCTTGAGTGCATCGAGTCCGGGAGCCTTGTAATTGAACTTACCGAGAGGCTTCCCGGGCGCTGCCGGTTCTTCACGTGTTATGGATGCTTTCCGTGCAGGTACAGGTGCCGCGGCCTTTTCGGGAGCTTTTACCTCTGGACTTACCGCAGGCTCGGTCAGAGGAAGAGGCTGGGTATCGTATTTGTCGAATTCATTGGTAAGGTTGATCCTGTGATCGGACTTTACCGGAACTCTTTCAAATCCGAGCTCATCATCTTCTCCGGCATCATCATATTTTTCGTCATACTGATCCGAAGAAGGTCCGGGACGTCTTACGGGATCGTACCAGGTGCCGGATGCATCCGATTCGGCGGTCTCGTCTGTATAATCATCATCATACTCGGAGTATGAAAGCTCATGCATCTCTCCGGTATGCTTTTCCCTGAACTGTTCACCGTGCACGGGAGCCTTGGTGGTCCTGAGAAGTTCCCTTGCATCCTGTGTTTCTTCTTTTTCTTTCTTCTCCGCTTCTTTCCTGATGCGGCCGTCTTCGCTGCGCTTCTTTACATTGTTCTTCCAGTTTTCAAAGCTTCCGGAAACGGATTCGAAAACCTCTTTCTTGACGGAACGTTCCTTACGCATCTTCTCGGTCACGGTAAGTGCGGTGGAAGGAGCGGCATCATCAGGCTCTCCGCCATCGTATTCATCCGATCCTTTATCGGGAAGCGCAAGGGGCTCCTCACTCTGTTCGAGACGGAGTCGCCTCTCTTCCCTTCTTTGTCTTGAATTCTGTATAAGCTCACCTGATCTGTCGCCTGCGTTAAGAATGATGTTCTTAAAAAGCTCCGCAAAGAAAGTCTTGTTTATCGCAAAAAGACAGATTATCAAAAGAAGAAGGCATATGATCACGCATCCGGCCTTTCCGATATTCTTGATAAGCGCATATGAAAGCGAGCCGGCGATCACACCGCCGCCGTTTCTTCCTGCAGCGGACAGTCTGTAAAGATCTCCCGCATTATATCTTTCAAGACCTGCGGCATTTCCGGAAAGAAGATCCGAAAAGATTCCGAGTATGAGGAACAGACCGATGGAACCTGACATACGAACGGGAAGAAGGTAATCCCTTTCACCCATGTAAAGTCCCCAAACGATCATTCCTCCGATGAAAACAGGAGTTATATAGCTTTCAAATCCGAACGCTCCGAAAAAGACGTTTGAGATCTTGTCTCCGACGCCTCCGCAAAGTCCGAAATTACACAGAGACAAAAACAGGGCGACGCCTACGGTAATGACCGTTATAAGGACATTACGTGAGCCGTCGTCATCATATCCGCTGTTTCCCCTCGAACCTCCTCTGGGTGCGGAAGAAGGTCTTCCGCCGCCGGATCTTTGTCCGCCTCCACGGGAGCCGTGGTTATTTCTGTTGTTACCGGTAGGTCTTGATGCCATCTGTTAATGTGATCCTTTAAACATCATAATCATCATTATCGGAAATATTAATGTCGTAATGCAGGGACGATTCATCGACATTAATGTCATATTCCATATTCTTGTGCTCGGTCTTTCTTGCGGGATGAGGAATGGGATTGTCCAGAAGAACCGCTCCGTTGGGTGCGATCTCGGGCTTCTTTTCCTCTTTGACGGGAGCCTTGACCTCGGGAGTTTTCTTCTCCGCAGGCTTTTCTTCCTTCTTATCCGCTGTTTCGGCTGCAGGAGCGGATCCGGCCTTATCCTTTTCGAGATAGGACTGGGCCCATGCTCCGGGTCTTCTTCTGAACTCAGGTCTGAGCTGAGGCTTCTGGTATGTATAAGTGCTGTATGTCTTGGGTCTTTCGGGTTTCTTTTCCTCTTCTGCTTTCTCGGCAGCTTCGGTGACCGCAGGTTTCTCAGCTTCCTTCACATCGCTGCCTGCCTCCTGAACGGGAGTCTGCTTTGGCGAAGATAATGTTCCGGGCATGATGGCGGATCCGGGAATAATGCGTCTGTCCTCGGGTGTAACATCCTGCTTTGTCTCTGCGATCACTTTCTGCTCATCCGCAGGTTTTGCCTCTTCAGCTTCGGCGGCATCCCTTGCAGCCTTAGCCGCAAGTGCAGCCTCGGAAAGATGAACTCTGGGAACACCGGCAGCATTCGCGGGATGGGCATTCGCAGACTGGGCATTTGCAGGCTGGGCATTCGCGGGCTGGGCATTTGCCGCCTGAGCCCTGGCTATGGGTGCAGAGTCAAATGCGGGATACTCGAAAACATCTTCTTTCTTTTCCATTTCCTTGCTCTCTTCGGTTATCTGAGCGGCACCGTCTTCGGGAGCCGCAGTATTTTCATCACTCTTTACCGTCTGAGCGGGAATGGCCGATGTATCCGTCATTCCGTCACCGATATCACCGAAATCCTCTGCGGAAAGATCTCCCGAACTCTTGACTCCGACGGGAACATAGCCCTTATCGGGAGCGGTGAATTCATTGTCGTAAAGCTCGGAGCTTGCCTTGAATATGTCGCCCTGTATCTCGCCGGGGAAAAGCTCCCTGAATGCGCTTCCGGCAAAGAGAGCGGCAAATGCAAAGAAGATCTCCCTTCCGTCATTTTCAAGATATGTAAGTCCGAAATTGTTTATGAGTGCAACAATAACGATCGAAAACAGAAGCACGGTCTTGGAATCCTTCTCCGCAAGGAAGCATACAAAGAGTCCGACAGATACGATGACCGAGATGATCGTAACCTCGATATAAGAGGTCAGATAGGTAAGGCCGAAGGAAAATCCCTTTGAAGGACCGTAAAGTGAAAGTATCGAATTCAGAACATCCGAAGGGTTGGATGAGCTGAGATAAGAATCAACGAAAATGATGAGCACGAGGCCGAATACCACGGAGATCAGGGTGAACAGCATCTTCCTGACTCTCAGTCCGATATCGGTCTCCTCATCGGAAAGATCGTTAAATACTATTCCCACGATAAAAGGAATAAGTGCGACGCCGATGATATCCGCATAAATG
>JAGCRJ010000166.1 GCA_017964745.1 Lachnospiraceae bacterium | reverse complement strand
GTGGATCGCCTGATCTCTGTCGATCTTTCCTTAGTAGAAGAAGTTGCAGATTCCTTCGTCCATGGTGCTCGTACCCATAGCCTTGTTGGTCTGCATTACACCCATGATCTGGTGTGACTTACCTTCACGGATAAGGTTTCTGATAGCGTGGTTTGCAAGGAGAACCTCGAAAGCAGCTACACGGCCCTTTCCGTCATAGGTAGGAATGAGCTGCTGGGAAATGATAGCTTCGAGAACGCCCGCAAGCTGAATTCTGATCTGCTGCTGCTGGTGAGGAGGGAATACGTCGATAACACGGTCGACGGTTGATGCGGCACCGATGGTATGCAGTGTTGAAAGGACCAGGTGACCGGTCTCAGCTGCGGTAATAGCTGTTGAAATGGTCTCAAGGTCTCTCATCTCACCGACGAGAATGACATCGGGATCTTCACGGAGTGCGGCACGAAGTGCATTTGCATATGAACCGGAGTCCATACCGATCTCACGCTGGTTAACGACGGATCTCTTATGCATATGCAGATACTCTATAGGATCCTCAAGGGTGATGATATGTGCGTCGCGGTTTTCGTTGATCCTGTCGATGATGGATGCAAGGGTTGTAGACTTACCGGATCCGGTAGGTCCTGTTACGAGGACAAGTCCTCTCTTTCTCTCATGGAGATCGATAACAGCCTTGGGCACACCGAGTTTCTCGGGATTGGGAATCTCGGTACCGACAAGTCTGAGAGCAAGTCCCGCAGAACCTCTCTGCTTGAAGATATTAACACGGTAACGGCCGAGAGCGGGGATTGAGAAGGACATATCGTATTCACCGATATCCTCGAATCTGCGTCTCTGCTCTTCGTTAGCGATGGACATAACTACGTCCAGAGTGTCCTGAGGCATAAGTCTGTCATAGCCTTCAACTGAAAGAAGGGAGCCGTTGACTCTCATCTTGGGAGGTACACCAACCGTGATGTGCACGTCACTGGCGCCGGCATTTTTAGCCTTTTGCATTACGTCATAAATATCAACCATTTTTGTTCACCCCTGAATATATTTTTGGTTATTATATCATTCCCTCTGCGGGGACATTGATACCTGCGTTACTGATTGCGTCTCTGTCCATGATATATCTGTTGTCCAGAGTCTTCATGATGTCTTCAACTCTTATGTCCGAATACTCGTGGATCGAAAGGTCCATGATCTTGTTCTGACGGAAAGTGATGACCGTCGGCTTGAGAATATTGGACGGATTCTCGTTGATGACAAGTGCCTTCTCGCCGGAACTGAGCTCTACGCTGACTCCGGGGAAAAGAATGAATACGGAATCGATAAGTGCCTGTACAACACCGGGATCATAGATATTATCCTTATCCTGGAACTCCATGATCGCCTTGACCTCTGAAAGTGATTCTCCGGTAAGGCTCATTCCGGTTATCTCATCGTAGCGGCTTGCCACGAGAAGGATCTTGGCTTCCATTGACATCTTCTTGATCTCGATCTCTTCTCCGAGATCAACTGCCCTCTGGACTCTCAGAGCCTGCTGGCATATCCTTCTGACTCTGGTTCCTTCGGTGCCGAGGCTTTCTTCGAGTGCCTCTGCTCCGCTCAATGCCTCGTCATACATCGGCTTTATCATGTTGGGATCGGTCTCGCCGCCGTAGATGGCAGGATTTCCGGAACCTACTTTTCCAATATCATGAGTGAGGGCTGCGGTAACAAGTGCTAGTCTTTCTTCTATCGAGATGTTCAGGCGGCTTGCGAGCATTGCGCTCAGGATTGCCGTGTTGAACATGTGTCTGCAAGTGTAATCGTCTTTGCTTCGTAAGTTCTGATAAAAATGAATCTTACCTTCCAGATGACCGTATTGACGGATTATCTGGCTGACTATGGTAGGAAGATTCTTCTGCTTTTTGGTGGTTTTGATCCGGGTTATTTCATCCTGAAGGGAGGAAACGGTCTTTATCTCAAATTTTTCGAAAGCCAGATCTTCCTCCGACATGGGAGGCAGAGGCTCCGCAGGCTCAAGAATATAGATTCCGAGAAGACCAAAGTTCTTAACAGACTCAATGCTTCCGTCAGTGAGCTTGGCGTCACGCTCATGAAGGAGAACGCCGCTCTTGGAATAAATGGGTCTTGCGAGTCTCATTCCGCTTTTAAGATCTTCCCATTTTACGAATTTCAAATTTCTCTCCCCGGATAAGCCACAAAATAAGAACGGTACAACGCAATTATTTTACTATAAAAGAGATGCGATAACAAGAGTTTTTAATTGACAGTATACTTAAAGTATACTGATGGAAACTGGGATTCGCAGTCTTTACTCAACCGATTCCTTCGTCGAGAGAAAACCTGTTTTTTATCATTTTTAAGTAATTCTCATTATTACCGGAAGCAGCCATTATCGGAGCATAGGCGTCGCGTCCGCTGATATCCAGTAAATACGGGGTTTTCGAGAACTTTTCGGCATATTCAGAGGCAAAATCCGTTATGCCTTTTTGGATCTCTCCCGCTTTTACTAAATCGATATCGGAATCCTCGAAATGAGGGCCGTCAGGGTAAAATCCCGAAAATTTAGCCTGGGGTGATGAAAGAAGAAGCTCCCAAAATACGTTATATCCCTTTCCCGGATCGTGCTTTTTCAGAAGATCCCTGTTATGGGATTGCGAAAACATATAGCTCTTAAGCTTTCCGCTCTGAAGGAAGCTTTCGGATGCATCGGGTTCAGCATTGTGGGGCGTGTTTGTTCCTGCAATGATACCGCTTACACCGCAGGGGATATTCCATACCCTTTCGACAAGATACGAAAGGAAGACCGCACCGCTTCCCGCCCAGCCTATGTCGACTGCAACGACGTTCTTACAGCCGCAAAGCATTTCGCTGTAATATTTCTTAGCCGCGGCATTCTGTTCTTCATATGCGGAAACGATCTTTTCCCTGTTCTGCATAAGGAATTCTTTAAGAGCACCTGCTGTCTTTACGGT
>JAGCRJ010000165.1 GCA_017964745.1 Lachnospiraceae bacterium | reverse complement strand
TCCGGACGGAGCATATGTTGTCGGAGTTCATATTGCCGATGTTTCCGAATATGTCCGTGAAGGTTCGCCTCTTGATACAGAAAGTCTGGAGCGCGGGTGCAGTATCTATTTTCCCGGAAGGGTCATACCGATGCTTCCGGAGAAGTTGTCCAACGGTCTCTGTTCACTTAATCCGGATGAAGACAGACTCTCTCTTTCCGCAATAATCCTTTTGGGATCGGACGGGAAGACAATCGATCATCTTATAACCGAGTCCGTTATCAGATCCTCCAAAAGAATGACTTATTCCAAGGTCGATAAGGTTCTTGAAGGTGAAAAGGTATCAGGTTATAAGCCGTTTACCGAAGTACTTGGTAAGATGCGGGATGTTTCCCTTATCCTCAGGGACAGAAGATTCAAAAAGGGATCTGTCGATTTCGATGTGGATGAGTCTGAGATAAGTGTTGACGATAAGGGCAATGTTACGGAGATAAAGACAAGGGAGCGCAGTGCTTCGAGGTCTCTTATCGAGGAGTTCATGCTGCTTGCCAACAAGACCGTTGCTAAGCAGTTTTGTAAAAAGAAGATCCCCTTTGCCTATCGTATCCATGAAGATCCCGATACGGTCAAGATAGGTGAACTGATAGAGACGTTTAAAAAGCTCGGTCTTTCTGTGGACAAAAAGATCCTTAAGAAGGTAAACGGCTCCGATGAAAACACCGTTTCATCGTCTGATATAGCTTCGCTTATGAGAAATGCGGAAGGGACTCCTTTTGAAATGCTCATAAAGACACTTACCTTAAGAAGCATGCAGCGTGCTGAGTATAAACCTGAGTGTCTCGGACATTACGGACTTGCGTTTAAGTATTATTGTCATTTTACGTCTCCTATAAGAAGATATCCCGATCTTCAGATCCACAGGATCATAAAGCAGACTCTTCGAGGTGAGATGACGGGTGCCCTTAAGTCCCATTATGAGGAAATACTTCCCGAAGTTTGCCATCATTCGTCCGTCAGGGAAAGAATAGCGGCCGAGGCAGAGGCCCAGGTCGATCGCTGGAAGATGATCAGATATATGGAAGACCATATGGGTGAAGAGTTTGAGGGAACGGTATCGGGAGTGACCAGGTACGGTGTATTCGTTAAACTCGACAATTCGATAGAGGGAATGATAAGTGTTTATGATCTTCCCGCTGATGATTACATTTATGAAGAATCCGTATTAAGACTTGCCGGAAGAAGGTCAAAGAGATACTACGGAATCGGTAAAAGGATGACCGTCAGGGTAAGTGCATGTGATCTGAACCAGAGGATAATAGATTTTATACCTGCAGAGTAATATATTATGTCTGTATATGTGATAAAATAGTATTGATATGAGTAACGAAAAAGAGCATACAAAGCTCATTGCCAACAATAAAAAAGCATTCCATGACTATTTTATAGAAGAGCAGTACGAATGCGGAATAGTTCTTGTGGGAACAGAGGTTAAATCCCTCAGAATGGGAAAGTGTTCCATCAAGGAATCCTGGGTCCGCATCGAGAACGGAGAACTCTGGATCATGGGCATGAATATTTCCCCTTATGAGAAAGGAAATATCTTCAATGTCGATCCGCTCCGCGTCCGTAAGCTCCTCGTTCATAAGTCAGAGATAACAAAGCTTGACAATAAGGTTTCCAGGGACGGATATACTCTTGTTCCCCTCGATGTTTACTTTTCAAAGGGAAAAGCAAAGGTTAAGATCGGTCTTGCAAAGGGTAAGAAGCTCTACGATAAGCGTGAGACGATAGCAAAGAAGGACCGTGCTCGCGAAGCTGAAAGGGACTTCAAGGTCAGGATCAAAGAATAGTTTATTATTCGGGCATTTATCCGATATAATATATACAATTAAATATGGGGTAGTTAAGGTTTCGACAGGGGATCTGAAGCTGGAGAAGCTGTCCGGTGCGACCCGTTAATCGCAAACAAAAATAAACGCTGATAACAATCAGTACGCACTCGCTGCCTAATCAGTAGCGCGTGACGCCCTCTATATAGGGCTCGTCGGCCCATTGCACTCACTCTTTGGGGAACCGGCGTCGCATAGTGAGAAACGGTATGCAGTAAGCTTTGCCTGCATAGCCGTATCATGAAGCTACCTTTTCTCAGGGTTTGTCAGGAGCGCCCGGTGAAAAGGAAACGTGCCTGCAGAAGGCAAAAGAACTGACTACGACAGTAGAAGGACAGAGGGATGGTCTTTTGGACACGGGTTCGACTCCCGTCTACTCCACTCAAAACAGTATTCGTTTAGAATGCTGTTTTTTAGTGTTGAAATAGAGTAAGAAGAGACTATAATATTCCTATAAATCAATATTTTTCGTCTATGCAATAACTTGAGGGGGTTGAATGTATGGATGGCGGAAAGTCTTTTAACGACGGACTAACCAGGAAAGTAAAGCTTATTCTGGTTTATATGTTCTTCGTATTTATAAATATCGCGGTTAACCGCATTGTCGTACATATGGGTCTTCCTTTGTACGTCGACAATATCGGAACGCTTCTCGGAGCGGTCTATGGCGGTTATCTTCCCGGTATCTTCATCGGTTATATAACCAATATCATCAATTCCACCGATAATATCGAGAATATGTACTATGCGGGCATAAGTGTCCTCATAGGTATGTCCGCTACGTTCTTTGCCAGGAAAGGCTTCTATAAGAAGCTTTGGAAAGCACTGCTTACCGTTCCCGTTCTTGCAATTATGGGCGGCGGAGTGGGTTCTGTACTGACCTGGTTCATTTACGGATCGGATAATTCCTTCTTTGCACAGCTCTGGTATGATTTCAGGATCGACCTTCTCGATAAGCTGATAACTGTTCTCGGCGCATACCTGCTCATACTGGTTCTCCCTCAGAACCTTTCATCCCTGCTTGAGCTTACCGACTGGCGCCAGCGCCGTATGACCAAAGCTGAGCTTAGGGAAGCGGAAGAGAACTCAACCAGGGGGCTGACCCTACGGGGAAGGATCTCACTGATGATCACGCTGGTCATGATCGCAGGGACCTTCACGACCACGATCATTTCCTATATTCTTTACAGAGGATTTGCGATAGAACAGATGGAAACTTTAGGATTGACCATGGCAGAGGTTAACACCTACAGTATTTCCTTTGTCGCCAAGGTCATGTCCCTGTTCCTCGGATTCTTCGTTATAGTCATAGTTTTGTGTATATGGTTTGCCCAGTACCATCTGACATATCCGATCGATGCAATGACCTTTGCGGCGGCGCAGTTCCACTACAATACAAACAAAGAGATTGATGAATCTGTTGACTATCTTAAGGGCCTTGAGGTGAAGACGGGAGATGAGATAGAGAATCTTTACAACGTTCTTACCAAGACGATCAGTGATACAGCTTTCTACATCGAGGATATCAAGACAAAAGGAGAACAGATAGAAAAGCTCCAAAGCGGACTTATTTATATTCTTGCGGACATGGTCGAAAGCCGTGACAAATGTACCGGAGAACATATCAAGAAGACTGCCGGCTATGTAAGACTCATACTTGATCTGCTCCAGGAAAACGAAGTCTATCCCGGACAGGTCAACGACGAATTCATTCAGTCGGTCATTAATTCGGCTCCACTTCACGATGTCGGTAAGATTAAGGTAAGTGACCTTATCCTTAATAAGACAACCAGACTGGATGATGACGAATACACCAGGATGAAACAGCATACACTGTTCGGTAAGGATGTTATTGAGAGGGCCAAGAGCCTTTCACCCGGTTCCGATTATCTTGATGAAGCTCTCAATCTTGCACTTTACCATCATGAGAAGTGGGACGGAACTGGATATCCCTCGGGGCTTAAGGGAGAGGAGATACCTCTTTCGGCACGAATCATGGCTGTATCGGATGTATTTGATGCATTGCTTTCAACCAGAAGCTACAAGAATCCTTTCACCTTCGAGCAGGCAATGGATATTATCAAGGAAGGCTCGGGTACAAGCTTTGATCCTGCTATCGTAAAGCTATTTGTGGATAATCCCGAGAGAGTAAAGGCAATCGCTCTTGAGAATGAAAAGCTGATACAGGCATCATAATAACGCAAAATAAGAGAACGGCTCCTCGTATATGATATGTACCCAGAATCCTGGACACATATTTATGAATTAGGT